>JABMRJ010000072.1 GCA_013202745.1 Candidatus Omnitrophota bacterium | reverse complement strand
GTTGTCGACTATCCTGTCTTCAAACTCCACCTTACCCTGATACTTTTTTGCAACCTCTCTTGCTATTTCGAGAAAGAGACCATCGGTATATTTCATTATATTTGCCTTGTGCACAACCGTTACTTTCTTTCTTTTGTTTGCGATTGCCTGCTTAAAGGCAAAATCGATGATTCTCTCTGATGCGCAGGCGGATATGGGTTTTATGGATATAGCAGAGCCTTTGTTTATCTTCTTATTTGAGAGTTCTTCTATATCTTTTATGAGCTTCTTTGTATCCTTTGCATCTTTTTCGAACTCTATACCGGCATAGAGATCTTCTGTATTCTCTCTAAATATTATAAGGTCCACTTGATCGTAATGTGTCTTTACGCCCTTGTAGAGCTTGCAGGGTCTTACGCAGGCGAAGAGATCGAGCTCCTGCCTGAGCTGGACATTGACGCTCCTGAAGCCGCTCCCCACAGGGGTTGTAATAGGCCCCTTTATCGCTATTTTGTTCTTTCTTATGGAGTCGAGGACCTCTTTGGGTAAGGGTGTCTTATATTTATCCATCACATCAGCGCCTGCATGGACTACTTCCCATTCGCAATCTACACCCGTAGCCTCGATGCACCTCTTTGCGGCCTCTGTTATCTCTGGCCCTATCCCGTCACCTGGTATAAGTGTAATTTTATGTTTCAAATTTAAATCCTCCATGCTTTTTAAAGTGCTCTATGACGCCATCATCTTTTAAGAGCTTCCTCATGACATAGGGTATCGATTTTATGTGTAGTTCCACATTTTGTGTCTTATTTATGATGATCCCTTTTTCTATGTTTACCTCAAGCGAGTCCCCTTCAGACATACTATCTGTGTCGCATTCTAGCAGAGGCAGGCCGATATTGAATGAATTTCTATAGAATATCCTTGCGAACCCCTTAGCTATGACCGCCCCTACCCCCGCAGCCTTTATAGCCATAGGCGCCTGCTCTCTCGATGATCCGCATCCGAAGTTGTCGCCCGCTACTATAAAGTCACCTTTCTTTATCTTAGAGCTAAAATCTTCTGCGATATCCTCAAAGATATGCTTTGCCAGCTCTTTGGGGTCCTGTATCTTAAATTTATACCTTCCGGAGATGACGTAATCCGTGTTTATATTATCGTTAACGCTCAATCTACGCACTCGCCCCTTTAGTATCATAAGTATTTCCTCGGGTCTGCTATCTTACCCTCCAGGGCACTTGCCGCTACAGTGGCCGGGCTTGCGAGGTATATGAATGACTTTGGGTTTCCCATCCTGCCCTTAAAGTTTCTGTTTGCAGTCGATATGACCACTTCATTATCTGCAGGGACGCCGCAATGCGTGCCGACGCAAGGGCCGCATCCGGGGGATAGTACAGTACAGCCGCAGTTTACAAGCTGTGTTATCAGCCCTTCTTTGACCGCCTCCAGAAAGATCTTTTTAGATGCCGGGGCGACTATGAACTTTACGTCTTTATTAATCTTGCGCTTCCTTAAGACCTTGCCGGCAATTCTTAGATCTTGGAGCCTGCCGTTTGTGCAGGTACCTAAATAGGCCTGATCGATCTTTATATTTTTTGCACCCTGTATATCGGTCACATTGTCTACTGTATGCGGATGTGCAACCTGCGGCGCAAGACGCGATATGTCAAATCTCCTGACCTTGGCGTATCTGGCATCCTTATCAGCGCTTACCGGCCTCGGCCTCCTCTTCGAGTGTCTCCTTACCCAATCGAGGGCCTTCTTGTCCGCCTCCATAAGACCGCACTTTGCCCCCATCTCAACGGCCATATTGGAGATGGTAAATCTTGCATCTACGCTCAACTCCTTTATGGTCTTACCGGTAAATTCCACAGATTTGTAAGTACAGCCGTCTGCACCGAACGCATTAATTATATGCAGAATTATATCTTTTGAATAGACGCCCTTGGGTATCCTGCCGTCTATCACCACTTTTATGGTCTCCGGCACGAGAAACCAATTTTTACCGCTCGCTACTGTTATCGCAAGATCGGTTGATCCTACGCCTGTTGACAGGACATTTATTGCGCCATATGTACATGTGTGTGAGTCAGCACCCAGCACGAGGTCGCCGCAGACCACCTTCCCTTCCTCGGGAACGAGTTGGTGGCATACGCCTTCACCAATGTCGTAGAGCCCTACGCCGATCTCTTTTGCAAATGCCCTCATCTTGCGGTGTATGGCCGATACCCCCAGGTTTGGACTCGGGGCTGAATGGTCTATTATCATTGAGAATTTTTTCTTATTGAAGGCCCTCTTTGCCTTGAGCTTCCTGAAGCTATCTATTATTATTGAGCTCGTTCCGTCCTGGCCGAGACAGAAGTCCACATCGCATATGGCTATATCGCCCGCCCTGACGTCCTTCTTTGCGTGGCTGCTCAATATCTTTTCTGCTATAGTTTTTCCTTTACCCATTTCCCTATCCTGTCCAACCCTTTCTTGATCTCACTGGAGCTGTTTGCGAAGCTGAGCCTTATGTGGCTGTCTGAGCCAAAAGGCCTTCCGGGTATGACTGCTACGCTAGCCTCATCAAGGAGCCTGTTTGTCAGTGTCAACGAATCGATTTTAGTGCCCGTTATGTTGCAGAATACATAAAAAGCGCCTTGTGGCTTAAAGACCTTAAACCCTTTGATCTTGCTGAGCCCGCCTGTAATGAGGTCCCGCCTTATTGAAAATTCTTTTACCATATCTTTGACAGAGGTCTGGTCACCCGTTATGGCTTCAAGGGCAGCCTTCTGGCTTATCGATGCAGGGTTTGATGTTGAATGGCTCTGTATCTTGTTTATGGCGACTATCACATCCGAAGGAGCGGCAATATAGCCTATTCTCCAGCCTGTCATAGAGTAGCTCTTTGAGACGCCGTTTACGACTATGGAGATATCCTTTATCTTGTTACCAAGCGATGCTATCGAAGTATGTTTCTGCCCATCATAGATTATCTTTTCATAGATCTCATCACTTACGACAGCGATGCCTTTTGATACTGCCAGATCGGCTATCTCTTTAAGGTCTCCGTCTCCATATATCGACCCCGTGGGATTGGATGGCGAATTCAGTATAAGCGCTTTCGTATTCTTGGTTAAGGCCTTCTTAAGGTCATCTATATTCACCCTGAATCCGTTTTCTTCATGGGCCTGTACGAAGACCGGCGTTGCCCCTGCAAGCTTTACCATCTCTGGATAGCTCAGCCAGTATGGTGACGGTATTATTACCTCATCCCCTTCCTGGCATATCGCCTGAAAGATATTGTATAGCGAGTGCTTTGCGCCGCATGATATGGAGATAGATGGCGGCGGATAAACGAGGCCGTTTTCGCACTCAAGCTTCTTGGAGACGGCCTCTTTTAGCTCAAGCATCCCCGATGCAGGCGTATATTTCGTAAAACCTTCTTTTATAGCGGCCATAGCAGCCCCTTTGATATGGCTGGGGGTATCGAAATCGGGCTCACCTGCAGCAAAGCTGACGATATCGACGCCTTCCGACCTAAGCTTCTTTGCCTTTGCCGTTATGGCTAATGTTAAAGACGGACTGACTCTCTCTACTCTCTTTGCAAGTTTCATATATACGCTCCTTGTATATTTGATATAATATAAAGAAATATATCATATTAGCAGCAATAAGTAAAGCGAAAAAAAGGATGGTGAGCAATCACCATCCTTTTGATTTATTCCTATTTGTAAGTCTATTTATTAGCTTGACTTGCCTCGAAAATATCTGCGTATGTTTTTGAAGAGACCCTGCTGCTTTATCTTCTTCTGTTCGTCCTTTGCCTTCTCTTTGCGTATCTCCTCTTTTACATCGGCTTTTGGCTCCGGGGCCACATGGTGAGCCTCTCTCTTCTCCTCGGCCTTTAACGTTTCATTTTTCGGTTTTACAGAAATTCCCTTAGGTTTTTCTTTTGTCCGCGCTTTTAATTTTTCCGGAAGAGACTCTTTCCGGGTCTCCTCTTTTTTATTCTTTTTTGGTTCACTCTTAGGCTTCTTCTCAACCAGTTCGAGTATTGCCATAGGAGAACCGTCACCTCGACGAGGATAGAGCGGTATGACTCTTGTATAGCCGCTCGTCCTGTTCTTGAAGCGAGGTACTATCTCATTGAATAGCGGCTCTATGAGCTCCTTGTTGCGAATAAGCGAAAATATGCGTCTCTTAGCCACAGGTGTATTTTCCTTGGCGATTGTGATAAGCCTGTCTATGTATGAGCCTGCTGCTTTTGCCTTGACCTTCGTAGTCCTAATGCTCTCATTGACCAGGAGCGCTATAGCAAGGCTCTTTAAAGTAGCCTTCCTGTGTGCGCTCATGCGCCCTAATTTTCTACTATTCTTCCTGTGTCTCATACGCCTGCGCCCTCTCTATTCGCCTTCCGATCTAGACTTTATATATTCTCTCAATTTATCCTTATCGAACTTCATACCAAAGGATAGGCCCATCTCCTGGAGGATCTTATTCATCTCGCCAAGAGATTTTTTGCCGAAATTCCGGTATTTCAACATTTCCATCTCACTCTTCTTTACAAGGTCGCCTATCGTCTTTATACGTGCTTCTTTAAGGCAGTTTGCGCTCCTTACAGAGAGCTCTAACTCAGAAACGGGCTGCGACATCTTCTTATAAAGCTCTTTATCCTCTGATGTTTCTTCGACGACGTCTTCTTCTTCCGGTAGTTTGCCGAAGCCTACGAATATGTCCAGGTGCCTCTGCAGGATATGGGAACCGTATAACATCGCATCTTTTGGGTTTATGCTGCCGTTTGTCCACACCTCGATTATCAGCTTGTCATAATCGGTGATCTGGCCGACCCTTGTATTCTCGACATGGTAGCATACTTTCTTGACCGGGCTGAATAAGGAGTCTACGGGGATTATGCCGATATGCTGTCCTTCCTTCTTGTTTCTTTCAGCAGGGACATACCCTCTACCCTTACCGACTTCCATCTCGATATTGAGCTTCGTCTTCTTCGTGAGGGTGGCGATATGTAGATCGGGATTCATTATCTCTATCGTATCATCTGTTATGATGTCACCAGCTGTTACGGCACCCTTCTTATCGACTTTTATATAAACTTTCTTCGGGCTCTTGAAGTGTGCCTTGAGGACCAGCCTCTTGATATTTATTACTATCTCAGCCATGTCTTCCTGAACCCCCGGCAACGATGCAAATTCGTGCTGGGCGCCTTCAATCTTCATAGATGTAACGGCACTCCCCTCTATAGAAGATATCAATATCCTCCTGAGTGAATTACCAATAGTAGTAGCGTAACCGCGCTCAAACGGTTCAGCATAGAACTTTCCGTAAGTCTCGGTGTAAGTAGATTCATCTAATCCGAGCTTCTTGGGCATCTCAAGATTTCTCCAGCCTACTCCCATCTCTTCTCCTCCGTTTTTATCTACTTGGAATACAATTCTACAATAAGGTGTTCCTGTATCGGGAACCCTACATCTTCTCTCTTTGGAAGATTATTCACGGTACCGCAAAGATTCTCTTTATCAAGCTTTAACCATGCAGGTACCGCCCTATCCTTCAACAGCTCCAAATTGTCTTTCACTATTTTTTTCTGTTTATCTTTCAATTTTATCTTAACAACATCATCCTTGCTGATGATATAGGAAGGTATATTTACTTTCCTATCATTTACATATGTATGGTTATGCGTAACGATCTGTCTTGCATCTTTTCTTGTCAACGCGAAGTTTAGCCTAAATAATACGTTGTCCAGCCGCCTCTCAAGGAGCTGGAGAAGCACTTCACCTGTAACACCTTTTGACCTCTCTGCTTTTTTAAAGTAGAGCCTAAACTGGCTCTCAAGCATGCTATAGATCCTCTTTACCTTCTGCTTTTCTCTGAGCTGTAAGGCGTAGTTAGAGCGCTTAATCCTTCTGCCCCCTTGTTGTCCATGTTGGCCTGGAGCGTAGGTCCTCCTTGATACAGGACACTTGTCCGATACGCACTTGGGCCCTTTTAGGAAGAGTTTTATGCCTTCCCTTCTGCATAATTTACACGATGGTCCTCTGTATCTAGCCACTTATATACTCCTTTTATACTCTGCGCCTCTTAGGCGGTCTGCAGCCGTTGTGTGGTATGGGCGTTACATCCTTTATGGCTTTTACTTTGAGCCCTGCTGCCTGGATCGATCGTATTGCCGATTCCCTTCCGGCGCCCGGGCCTTTAATATAAACCTCTACCTCTTTTACGCCAAGTTCAGCCGCCTTCTTAGCAGCCTTTTCTGCTGCTATTCCTGCCGCAAATGGCGTAGACTTCTTCGACCCGCTGAATCCGCTTGTGCCCGTAGAAGCCCAGGCCAATGCATTGCCTGTTAAGTCCGTTATCGTTACTATGGTATTGTTAAAGCTGGCCATTATATGTGCTATCCCCGACGGAACATTCCTTATGACCTTCTTCTTTGTCTTAACCTTCTTGGGTTTTTGCGCCACCTTTTACCTCCTTAATCCTCTGGACACCTACTGTCTTGCGCGGTCCTTTTCTGGTGCGTGCATTTGTTTTGGTCCTCTGTCCTCTGACCGGCAGACCCCTTCTGTGCCTGATGCCGCGATATGCGCTGATCTCTCCGAGACGCTTTATATTAGTTACTACACTCCTCCTGAGATCTCCTTCAATCTTATAATCTTTTTGTATCACGGCGGCTATCTTGGATACCTCTTCTCCGGAGAGGTCTTTTGCACGTTTACCCGGATCGATATTTGCTGATTTGAGTATCTTGAGAGAGGATGTCTTACCGATGCCATGTATATAGCATAGTGCTGTTTCTATCCTTTTCTCCTTTGGTACATCGACACCAACTATTCTTGGCATTCTCTACTCCTTAAGAGTTATCCTTGTCTCTGTTTATGCTTCGGATCCTGGCAGATTACATATAGCCTGCCTTTTCTTTTTACTATCTTACATTTGTTGCAGATCGCTTTTACACTTGACCTGACCTTCATCCGCTTCTCCTGTTCGATGGTGCAGGATTACTTATCTCGTCGAATAATTCTCCCTTTTGAGAGGTCGTACGGCGAGAGCTCGAGAGAAACCTTGTCACCACGCAGTATCCTTATAAAGTGCATCCTCATCTTACCGGAAACGTGGGCCAGTACGACGTGCTTGTTCTCCAGCTCTACGCGAAACATAGCATTCGGGAGAACTTCCAATACCGTACCGACTACTTTTATCGTCTCTTCTTTTGCCATTATGTTAAGATCTCCGGTTCACCTTCTGTTACCAAAACCGTATGTTCAAAATGGGCTGAAAGCTTTCTGTCTTTTGTTGCTATGGCCCAGCCGTCTTTCAAGACCTCTATGTCGTAAGAACCTTCATTCACCATGGGCTCTATCGCAAGGGTCATCCCGGGCTTTAAAAGAACACCTTTATTTGGCTTGCCGAAGTTTGGTATCTCGGGATCTTCGTGTATCCGAGAACCTATCCCATGCCCTACGAGTGCCCGTACTATGCTGTAACCTTTCGCTTCAACATATTCCTGTATAGCGTGCGATATGTTGGATAACCTCTTCTCTGATCGGGCCTCATTTATGCCCGTATAGAGCGATTTTCTCGTAACGTCCATAAGCCTCTTTGCGGACTCGGAAACATTTCCCACACTAAACGTCTCTGCAGAATCAGCGTAGTATCCTTTGTACTCGACGCCGCAGTCGATACTTATGATGTCACCCTCTTTTAACTTCTCCTTCTTCGGTATCCCATGCACGACCACATAATTAATCGATGTGCATATATTTCCGGGGAAGCCTTTGTACCCCTTGAAGGCAGGTCTGCCGCCGCTTTTTTTGATGATCCTGCATGCCTTGCGGTCCAGCTCCCTGGTCGTCATTCCCGGTTTGAGGTACGATTGGAGGTCGAGCAAGACTTGCTTCAATATCTTACCCGCCGTTCTCATGTATTCGATCTCTTCCTGCGATTTGATCGAAATCACAAAAGGGCTTCCTCTTTAAAGGCAATTATTAAAGAACGATAGAGCTCTTGCACATCCATGTCGCCGGAAAATTCCTTCAGTATACCCTCATCTTTATAAAAATTTACCACTTCGCCTTCGGTCTTATTATAGACTTCAAGCCTCTTTTCTATCGGACCTTCTTTGTCATCATCCCTCTGGTATAATCCAGAGGCGCACTTATCGCAGACCCCTGCCTTTTTTGGAGGCGAGTTCTTTGTGTGGTATATGGCATTACATTTTGAACATATGCGCCTTCCGGAGAGGCGTGCAATTATTGTCGATACAGAAGTCTTGAGATAGAGAGCGCGGTCTATCTTGATACCCCTTAAGCCTAATGCGCTCGAAAGGCTCTCGGCCTGTGACTTTGTTCTCGGGTATCCATCGAGTATAAAACCCTTCAGGGCATCATCCTTGGCAAGCCTCTCGACGACGATCTGAGTGACTATGTTGTCGGGAACGAGTTCGCCTTTGTCCATATATGATTTGGCCTTCTTACCTATATCCGAGGATGCGCGCACGGCCTCTCTTAAGATATCCCCTGTTGAAATATGCGGTATCTTAAGTTTTTCTGATAATACAACCGCCTGAGTACCTTTGCCTGCGCCTGGAGGGCCCAATAACACCAATCTCATCTTCTACCCCTGATCTTGCCCTTCTTCATGAAACCGTCATAGTGCCTCATAAGAAGCTGCGCCTCTATCTGTCTCATTGTATCCAGCATAACACCTACTATGATCAGGAGCCCAGTACCTCCAAAGAAGCTTGCAATAAGATAAGGGACCTTAAGCGCCGAACTGATAAAGCTCGGTAATATTGCTATCAAGGCCAGGAATGCTGCGCCCGGCAGTGTGATCCTTGTCATTATAAAATCCAGATATTCTGCAGTTGTCTTGCCGGGCCTTATGCCTGGCACGAAACCGCCATACTT
>JABMRJ010000071.1 GCA_013202745.1 Candidatus Omnitrophota bacterium | reverse complement strand
TTCCATCTATAGATATATAATCTCCCTCTTTTACCGTCTTGCCTTTGACCGTCATCTTTCTTTTTGCATAGTCGATATCCAGGGAACCGCAACCGGCTACACAGACCTTACCCATCTGCCTTGCAACTAAAGCTGCGTGGGAGGTCATGCCCCCGCGCTGTGTCAATATACCAACCGCCGCGTTCATGCCCCTTATATCTTCGGGGCTCGTCTCTATCCTTACCAAAATTACCTTCTCACCCCTTGCTGCCCATTCCTCTGCATCTTCTGCATTGAATACAGTCTTTCCACATGCAGCGCCGGGGCCTGCATTCAAGCCCTTTGCAAGGACATTGCCTTCTTTTGTGGCCTTCTTCTTTTCGTTCGCGTCAAAAATGGGCCTGAGTAGCTGGTTGAGCTGTTCCGGCTCAACCCTCATCAGTGCCTCTTCTTCTTTAATGAGCCCTTCATCTACCATGTCGACCGCTATCTTTATAGCCGCCATGCCGGTCCTTTTACCGGTCCTCGTCTGGAGCATCCAGAGCTTACCTTTCTGTATGGTAAACTCAAGGTCCTGCATATCCCTGTAATGGTTCTCAAGCTTCTTGTAGATCTTAAGGAGCTGCTCAAACGGCTTGGGCATATCTTTTTTAAGACGGTTGATAGGCTGGGGCGTCCTTGTACCTGCAACGACGTCTTCGCCCTGCGCATTTATGAGGTACTCTCCGTAAAACTTATTGTCACCTGAGGCGGGATCCCTTGTAAATGCAACGCCTGTGCCGCTCGTTTCGCCCATATTTCCATAGACCATAGCCTGGACGTTTACTGCTGTACCCCATTCTGAGGGGATACTATTTATCTGCCTGTATGCGATGGCCCTTTCATTATGCCATGAGCTGAATACCGCGCCTATTGCACCCCACAACTGGTCCATTGCATCTTCAGGGAAGCTCTTTCCGGTCTTTAACTTTATCTCTTTCTTATAAAGCTTAACGAGTTCTTCCAAGTCTTCTGCATTCAGTTCTAAATCGAGCTTCACGCCCTTCTTTGACTTGACCTTATCCATTATAACTTCGAACGGGTCGTGCTCGTCCTTGCCCTTAGGCTTTAAACCAAGGACGACATCACCATACATCTGGACGAACCTTCTATACGCATCGTAAGCAAACCTCTTATTGCCGGTCTGTTTTATGATACCCTTTACGGTCGTGTCATTGAGGCCGAGGTTCAATACAGTATCCATCATGCCGGGCATCGATACGCGCGCGCCGGAACGTACAGATACCAGGAGCGGATTATCCTTATCGCCGAATCTGGCTTCCATCACCTTCTCCACCTTTTTAAGGGCACTGAGTACATCGCTCTTAAGTTCCTTAGGGTATTTCATACCGTGATCATAATAATAAGTACAAACTTCTGTAGATATGGTAAAGCCTGCGGGAACAGGTATCCCGAGGCTGGTCATCTCTGCAAGATTTGCTCCTTTTCCGCCTAAAAGGTTCTTCATTTGGGACTTTCCATCTGCTCTTCCGCCACCGAAGAAATATACGAATTTCTTTACCACTTTTTATGCCTCCTTTAACTTCTCTATTAATGCACTTTCCAACTTATCCGCTGATATCCTGTCCTGCTCCATAGAATCCCTATCCCTTACAGTCACCTTCTTATCGTCCAAAGACTGTACGTCAACGGTTATGCAATAAGGAGTACCTATCTCATCCTGCCTTCTGTACAAACGACCTATAGATGCGGTATCATCATACACTACATAACGATCTCCCGCAAGATCTTTCACTATTTTTTGCGCCATCTCGACGATCTCCGGCCTGTTTCGAAGAAGCGGAAAGACCGCTGCCTTGATCGGGGCGAGATCTTTATGGAGCTTAAGGACGGTCCTCTTCTGGCTTTTTACCTTTTCCACATTGTACGAATCTATCAGAAATGCCAGTACGGCCCTGTCTACTCCGCCGGAGGGCTCTATTACATAAGGGACTATATTCTTCTTCGTCTCTTCATCAAAATATACGAGCTCTTTCCCGCTTATCAGCGCATGCTGTTTTAGGTCAAAGTCTGTCCTGTTGGCTATGCCCTCCAACTCAGACCAGCCGAATGGGAAGTTATACTCTATGTCGTGGCATGATTTTGCATAATGGGCAAGTTCATCCTTTTCATGCGGCCTCAACTTCAGGTTCTTTTTGTCTATACCGAGATTTATATACCAGTTGAACCTTTCGTTGACCCAATAGTCGTACCACTTCTGGTCTTCTTCGGGGCGTACAAAATACTCTATCTCCATCTGTTCGAATTCGCGGCATCTGAAGGTAAAGTTGCCGGTTGTTATCTCGTTCCTGAAGGCCTTACCGGTCTGTGCTATACCGAATGGAAGTTTCTTCCGGGAAGCGTTGAGGACATTAGGGAAATTTAGGAATATACCCTGGGCAGTCTCCGGTCTTAAGTGTATCGTGGTCGACTGGCCCTCTACAGAACCTATGGCTGTCTTAAACATCAGGTTGAATCTTCGGCTATCCGTAAGGCCGCCTCCGCATTCGGGGCATTTTTTGCCTTTTAGCTTGTCTTCCCTGAAACGCTTCTTGCACTTCTTGCAATCTACCAGGAGGTCGGCGAAAGATGCTACATGGCCTGATGCCTCCCATGTCTTTGGGTGCATAAGTATAGATGCGTCGAGCCCTACCATATCGCTGCGGCTGTAGACATTTGCCTTCCACCAGGCGCGCTTTACATTATTTTTAAGCTCTACACCCACAGGACCATAATCCCAGACACTCCCGACACCGCCGTAAACTTCACTCGACTGGAATATTATGCCACGCCTCTTACAGAGTGAAACGAGATCCTTCATATCTACCATAATATTATTTCCTTTATAGATTTATCTTTTTTAAAAATTCTACCGTCTTGAGCGGGCGCTGCAGATGGTAATCTACAAATTTTCTTAAAAATAGCTCCAGCTCTTTTCCGACATCCTGCGAGACCTTCAGGCGCGAAACCATCTCAAACGAGCTCTTTCTTACGCGCTCTATAAAATTTATTGTCCCTTTTGATAATCGCACGCCGCTCTTATCCTCTGCTTCACATGCCCTGCAGAGGATCCCTCCGGATCTTAAGCTAAAATTGCCATCCCCTTCTACTTCCTTATTGCAGAGTATACAGTTGTTAAGTTCCGGTAAAAAACCGGACATCTCCATAAGCTTTATCTCGAATATGCGGGCAACGCGTTTGGGGCTCACCGGTTTGGATATAAACTTAAGCGAATTGAGGAGCAGGTTATATATATCCTCACTTGTATCGCCTTCCATCATCACCGCATCTACAAGCTCGAGAAAGTAATCGGCGTAAACAGTCCTCTCGAGGTCACTGCGTATGGGATCGAAAAAATCCTTTAGATCGCATTGTGATATAGAATTTAGGTTTCCCCTCTTCCTTTCATAGAAGACGACGTTGTTTAAGCTGAACATCTCTGGGTTGTTACCCATAGCTGCCTTTGGCCCCCTTGCGCCCTTCATCACTCCTTGCATCTTTCCGAAATCTTTCGTAAAGAGGGTGAGTATGACACTCGTCTCTCTGAGGTTCTGTTTCCTTAATATTATGCCGTCTGTCGTCTGTATCAAACCGCTCCCCCTGATATTATCAGTTTAAACCCGTCCTCAATGGTCATATCAAGATACTTGATATCTTCTCTGGGAACTGTTATATATATCCCGCTCGTAGGATTTGGTGTGGTAGGAAGAAATAGGCTTACTAGATCCCTGCCGGCCTTATCGACCAGCTCCTTCTTGCCGTCTGCTGTAACGAAGGCTATGGAATATATACCTTTTCTCGGATACTCTATCAATGCCACCCTTTTAAACATACTCTTGCCTTCACCCAGGAATGCCCTGCTCATCTGCTTGGTACCTTTGTATATCTTATTTACCATAGGCACCTTGAGGAGTATTCTTTCCCAGAATGAAAAGAGCCTGCGCAGGAACAAGACCCTCGCAGCAGAGCCTATCAGGGTCACTGCTAAGATGATAACTAAAAGTATTATTACCTTAGCAAGTATAGTAACGTAAGGACCCTTTATAAAAGGCGCAACACCCTGAACAATAGGCTCCAAGAGTGTTCTATTAAGTCCTTTCAAAATAAGATCCAATACCATTACGGTAATGGTTATAGGGAGTATTATCGCTATCCCTGTAATAAAGTCATTCCTGGTCCTTGTAGTAAGTTTCATCTTATCACCTCAAGACTTGGAATACGATTGATGTAACAAGTACGCCCAGCACACTCCCTGTAATCACTTCCCAGACGTTATGTATCTCGCTCACAAGACGGCTTCTCGCAATAAGAAATGCCATGACAAACGCCAGCACCGCTATCAAGCCGTTGTTTGTAATGACGACTATTATAGTCCATATAGAAAATGCCATTGCGCTATGTCCGCTCGGCATGCCGCCTCTAAGCGGGGTGCCTTTATGGAATATGACTTTTATCATAACAACGAGTGTTAGGACTACTATAAGACATATGAATGTTATATGCCATGAAGACTGTCTCACCCTTAAAAGCCCTTCCTCAAGCGAAAAGTTCAGGCGCTTTGAGAAGAGGAGGTATCCGACTATTATGGCGTTTACAGAAGCAACGAGCACAACCCCTGCCATCAGGTCCTTGACTGTGCGAACGAGAGGATTGAAACTGTCATGAACAAGATCTATGGTAAGTTCGATCGCCGTATTTATCATCTCGCTTAAGAGTACGAGGGTAATGGCGCCACATAATATAAGAAGTTCTATGCCTTTAAAATTGGAGTATATTGCTACCAGGAGAACCGCTATCGCAAGAAGGAAGTGGATGCGCATATTTCTCTGGGTCTTGAGAGCGAATATAAAACCCTCTATAGCGCAGTTAAAGCTTTCTATAATACCATGTACCTTCATCCCGCCCTCTTTAGTAACTCCGCCTGGCGCTTCGCAATCATCTTAAATCCTGCCTTCGTAAGATCATCGTAACCTAACAGATGCAGGACGCCATGTACCAAATACAATTTAAGTTCTTCTTTAGGAGTGCTTTTAAAGATCTGCGCCTGCCTTTCGGCCGCATCGAGGGATATGGCTATATCCCCCAAAAATTTATCAGTTCCCGCTATATACTTGCCTTCTTGCGCGCTGAATGCTATGACAT
>JABMRJ010000070.1 GCA_013202745.1 Candidatus Omnitrophota bacterium | reverse complement strand
TTAAAGCCACTCTTAAGTCCGGCGGATTTCTCACCAGGGATTCCCGCAGGAAAGAGCGGAAGAAGTACGGCCAGAAGCGTGCTCGTAAACGCTTCCAGTACTCGAAGAGGTAGGAGGTTATACCAGGGGTAAGCATTGAAAAGACGGATTAAGTTACAAAACCTACTTCCAAGAGGATGTAGGTTTTTTTGTTTGCTATTTAATATATATGCATATATACTATATTAGACAAAATTAGGAGATGATTATGCTAAAGATAGGTATAGTAGGGGCAACGGGTTATACGGGTGAAGAGCTCGTAAAGATATTGTCGAGGCACTCAGGTGTTGAGGTCCTATCTCTCTCGGCCATTATAGATAAGCCGACGAAGATATCGGAGGTATTTCCTTCTCTTGCGGGCAAGTGCGACATTATCTGTAAAGAGCTCGATATCGAAGAGGTCTGCGGGTTGAGCGATCTCGTCTTCCTGGCGCTTCCGCATACGGTATCTATGCAGTTTGCTCCGAAATTCTTAAAAGAGAAGAAGCGGGTGATAGACCTAAGCGCCGATTACAGGCTTCCTGCCAAGGTCTACAAAGAGTGGTACGCTAAGGAGCATATGGATAAAGCAGGCCTTGATAGTGCGGTATACGGCCTGCCTGAAGTCTACAGGAAAGATATCAAGAAGGCGGATCTTATAGCCAATCCGGGGTGTTATCCTACTTCAATCATATTGGCGGGGCTTCCACTTGTAAAAGAGGGAGTCGTTGAGCTGGATGATATCATAGCCGATTCAAAGAGCGGCGTGACCGGGGCGGGGAGAAAAGCGGCTATCCCGCTTATTTTTTCAGAGGTGAATGAGAATCTAAAGGCATACAAAATAGATACGCACCAGCACAAGCCGGAGATAAGCCAGGAGCTTTCAAAGGCCGCAGGCAAGGGGCTCGATGTGGTATTTACCCCTCACCTTATACCGATGAATAGGGGCATACTCTCGACTTTATATTTTAAACTGAAGAAGAAGATGACCGCAAAGGATATTGCGAAACTCTACAAAAGACAGTATAAGAATGAGCCTTTTGTAAAGATCTCAAAAGGGCTGCCGCAGATCAAGGATGTTGTCAATACGAATTACTGCGAGATAGGGGTGAGTGTAAGCGGTAACAGGGCTATTATAGTTTCATGTATAGATAACCTGCTTAAAGGTGCTGCCGGACAGGCGGTTCAGAATATGAATATAATGTGCGGCTTCAAAGAGGCGGAAGGGCTTATATCGTGATAAAGATAAAGGGCGGCGTTGCAGCGCCTAAAGATTTTAAGGTAGCCGCGATCAACTGCGGTATAAAGAGAAAGAGGAAGGATATAGCGCTTATAATATCGACTGTCCCTGCTGTGGCGTGCGGGCTATTTACGCAGAACAGAGTAAAGGCCGCACCTATACTTGTAACGAAGGAGCACCTTAAAAAGACGATTGCGCAGGCTATCATAGTAAACAGCGGCAACGCAAACTGCTGCACAGGAGAGAAGGGGCTTAAGGATGCGCACCTTATGGCGCAGGCTGCTGCTAAGGAGCTCGGGTTTCATAAAGAGGATCTGCTTGTAGCTTCTACAGGTGTTATAGGAAAGCCGCTTCCGATGGATAAGATTAAAAGCGCCATACCGCAGCTCGTTAAGAAGCTCCATAAGGATAGCGGTAGTGATGTTGCTGAAGGCATAATGACTACGGACAAGGTTACCAAAGAGATAGCGGTCAGGGTAAGGATTAAAGGTAAGGACGTAGCCATAGGCGGGGTTGCCAAGGGCGCCGGCATGATACATCCGAATATGGCCACGATGCTCTGTTTTATTACGACAGATGCTTATATCACGAGAAGGGCGCTCAAGATTGCGTTGGTAAATGCGGTAGATAAGTCATTCAATGCTGTCTCTGTGGACGGAGACATGAGCACAAATGACTGCGTCCTTGCGCTTGCAAACGGCAGCGCAGGCAATAAGCTCCTCGATAAAAAGGATAAGGAATTTGCAATATTTTCGGATGCGCTAGCGTATATAACCGACTATCTTGCAAAGGCGATGATAAGAGACGGAGAGGGCGCAACTAAATTTGTTGAGATAATAGTCAAGAATACAAAGACCATTCTTGATGCCAAGAGGATAGCCAATAAGGTAGCGACCTCAACGCTATTTAAAACGGCATTATTCGGTGAAGACCCTAACTGGGGAAGGATAGCCGCCTGCGCGGGATCAAGCGGGGTCATATTCGATTCTGATGATCTCGATATATATATCGGAGATGTAAGGGTGGTAAAGAATGGTGAAGGGTCATCTAAGCATAATGCCGAGATCAAGAAACTCTTTAAGAATAGAGAGATAGATGTGACGATAGACTTAAATAACGGCAAAAAGGCATACAGGATGTGGACCTGCGATTTATCCTCAGATTATGTGAAGATAAACGCAGATTACACGACATAATATGATGCAGGAAGCCATAAGAAAAACAGAAGTACTCATAGAGGCCCTGCCTTATATCGAGGCCTTCAGGGATAAGGCGGTCGTCATAAAATACGGCGGGAGCGCTATAGTCGATGCAAGAAAAAGAAAAAATGTCCTTGAAGATATAATATTTATGTCCTGCTCCGGCATGAAGCCAGTCATAGTCCATGGCGGGGGGCCTTTCATAAATAAGAAGCTTAAGAAGAAGGGCATAAGATCAGAATTTGTCAACGGCTTGAGGGTTACAGACGAGAGGTCCCTTAAAGTGATTAAGGAGGTCCTCACCAGGGTGAACAGGCAGATAGTAAGGGAGATAAGGTCACTCGGCGGAAAGGCGCAAGGTCTTACTGTAAGGAGCAGGGTCATAAAGGCCAAGAGGAATTCGCGGTTCGGAGATATAGGATTTGTGGGTGAGATCACCTCTATAGATACGCATAAGCTCAAGGAGCTTTTTGATAGGGATGTCATACCTGTCATAGCGCCTTTTGGTATGGGCAGGGACGGCAAGACATACAATGTCAATGCCGATCTCGCCAGCGCTTCGGTAGCATCATCCCTCGGCGCTGAAAAACTCGCACTCCTTACAAATGTAGACGGCATCTTCAGGGACAGGAATGACAAAGATTCGCTGATATCTACAGTAGGGATGAGGCAGGTGAGGAATCTTATAAGGAGAGGCATCATAGATACGGGCATGATACCCAAGGTCATGGCATGCGTGAGCGCACTTAAGAAAGGCGTAAATAAGATACACATTATAAATGCAGGGCTTTCGCACGCACTTTTGCTCGAGATATTCACGGATGAAGGTATAGGTACACAGATAGTAAAATCGAAGAGGAAGAAGAGATGAATACAGCTTCTGTAGTTGATTTATACAAAGAGTATATACTGCCTACATATATCCAGACACCTTTAGTACTGGTTAAAGGCAAAGGCGCAAGGGTGTGGGATATAGAAGGCAATGAATACCTGGATTTCTTTCCGGGATGGGCAGTAAGCGGGCTCGGCCATTGCCACCCGAAGGTAGTCAAGGCGCTTAAAATCCAGGCATCAAAGATAATGCACGTATCCAATAATTATTATAATGAACTCCAGGGGCAGCTTGCGAAGAGGATAGTGGATTCATCATTTCCGGGAAGGGTATTCTTTGCAAATAGCGGGGCAGAGGCGAATGAATGCGCCATAAAACTTGCAAGGAGATACGGAAATAAGGATAAGAGGTACGAGATCATTACGATGACAGGATCTTTCCATGGAAGGACGATGGCGACGATTGCAGCTACTGGACAGGACAAGGTCAAGATAGGTTTTGAGCCACTCCTTGAAGGGTTTAAGCACGTGCCGTTTAATGACTTTGATGCGTTGAAGAACGCCGTGACAGAGAAGACCGTAGCCATTATGCTTGAACCCATACAGGGTGAGGGCGGAATAAATGTGGCGGATAAGGATTATCTAAGGAAAGCCAAAGAGCTCTGCAGTAGTAAGGATATGCTTCTTATATTTGATGAGGTACAGACAGGCATGGGCAGGTGCGGTAAGCTATTTGCGTATCAGCAGCTTGGAATGACACCGGATGTGATGACGCTCGCCAAGTCACTGGGTAGCGGCACGCCTATAGGCGCTACGGTTGTGAGCGAGAGGATAGCTACTACTCTCCCGCCCTCAAGCCATGCCTCTACTTTTGGCGGAAGCCCGCTTATATGCAGCGCTGCGCTCGCTACTTTTGAGGCGATAGAAGAAGAGGGCCTCCTTGAGAATGCTGTTAAGATGGGGGAGTATATAAAGAAGAAGGTAGAAAAACTTAAGAAGAAATATCCTATTATAAAGTCTGTAAAAGGTATAGCGCTCATGATAGGTGTCGAACTTAATATAGAGGGGGATGAGATCTATAGGGAGTGCCTGAAGAATAAGCTCCTCATAAACTGCACCCAGAAGAATATCTTGAGGATAATGCCGCCTCTTACAGTCAAGAAGAAGGATATAAACAAAGCACTTTCTGTACTTGAGGGAGTCTTTTCCAGGGTAAAATAAGAGGGTACTTATATGAAGAATAAAAAGAGAGATTTTATATCTATAAAGGATCTTACAAAAGAAGAGATCTATGAGATATTCAAATTGGCGGAAAGCCTGAAGGCTAAGAGATCTGCAAACAACTCTCTTAGCGGAAAGACCCTGGCTCTCATATTCCAGAAGCCCTCTAATAGGACGAGGGTATCTTTTGAGGTGGGTATGAACCAGCTCGGAGGTAATGCTGTATACCTCGGGCCGCATGAGATGGAGCTGGGTGTCAGGGAGTCCATAAGGGACGCAGCGAAGGTCCTCTCGAGATATATAGACGGTTTAGTTGCAAGGACATATAAACACCAGGATATCATAGACCTTGCAAAGAGTGCGACGGTCCCTGTCATAAATGGACTGAGTGATCTGCTCCATCCGTGCCAGGGCTTGAGCGACCTCTTTACGATAAAGGAGAAGTTTAAGAAGCTCGATTCGGTCAAGTTTGTATTTATAGGAGACGGTAATAATGTGCTCCACTCCCTTATGCACGGCGCGGCCATCATGGGGCTCGATATGACGGTAGTGACGCCAAAGGGGCATGGCCCGAAGGCGGAGATAGTTGACGAAGCAAAGGCCCTTTCCAAGAGAAGCGGCAGTAGTATAACGTTATGCAATAAACCCGACGAGGCCATCAAGGGCGCGGATATCATATATACAGATGTATGGATAAGCATGGGTCAGGAACAGGAGAGGGAGAGGAAGATCAAGGACTTTAACGGTTTTCAGGTAAATAAAGAACTCCTGGCAAAGGCAAAGAAAGATTGCGTGATAATGCACTGCATGCCTGCGCACAGAAATGAAGAGATAACAGATGACGTCATAGACGGGCCAAACTCCATTGTTCTGGACCAGGCAGAAAACAGGCTCCATGTTCAAAAGGCGATATTACATCTTTTACTAAGATAGGAGAGAGCGATGAAAAAGATCGTGCTTGCATATTCTGGCGGATTGGATACATCGGTTGCCGTGAAATGGCTCAAAGATAAAGGTTTCAGTGTAATTGCCTATATGGCCGATGTAGGACAGGGCGGCGATGTAAGCGTTGCCAAGAAGAGGGCCATTAAGGCCGGAGCATCGAGTGTTATTGTGGAAGACCTAAAGGACGAGTTTATAAAAGATTTTGTCTTTCCAGCGCTTAAGGCAAATGCCGTCTATGAAGGGAGATACTATCTTGCTACGGCCTTGAGCAGGCCTATAATAGCAAAAGGGCTTGTAGAGACTGCCAGGAGGAAGAATGCTGAATTTGTATCTCACGGATGCACAGGAAAGGGAAATGACCAGGTAAGGTTCGAGGTCTCCATAGGAGCACTTGACTCAAAGCTTAAAGTCATTGCGCCCGTGAGGGAATGGGAATTCTCCTCAAGAGAGGCGCAGATAAAGTATGCCAAGGCAAAGAAGATACCGATAGATGTCACAAAGAAGAGCCCGTATTCGATAGATAAGAATCTCTGGGGCATGTCTATAGAATGTGGTGTCCTTGAAGACCCGTGGAAAGAACCGCCTAAAGATGTTTACCAGATGACAAAGGACCCTTTCAAAGCATCCAGGAAGCCGACATATATAAATATCGGTTTCAAGAAGGGCATCCCCGTGACCCTGAACTCAAAGAGAGTAAGGCCGCAAGCACTTATTGAAAAGCTCAATAAATTGGGAGGGGCATACGGGGTAGGTAGATCCGATATGGTAGAGAATAGGCTGGTAGGGATAAAGTCGAGAGAGATCTATGAAGCTCCGGCTGCGTCCGTACTCATAAAGGCGCATGAGGCGCTAGAGGCACTTACACTCGACAGGGAGCTTTCACACTTTAAGTCTTTCGTATCCCTTAAGTATGCCGAGCTTATATACTACGGATTATGGTACACGCCGCTTAAAAGTGCACTCGATAAATTTATCGAGCATACACAGAAGAAAGTCACCGGTGTCGTTAGGGTAAAACTTGAACCGGGTTCTGCCACAGTAGTGGGGAGAAAGTCGCCATACTCCTTATATAAGGAGAAGCTCGCGACTTATACGGAAGATGATGAATTTGACCAGAGACTGGCCAAGGGTTTTATAGAACTCTGGGGCCTGCCCTATAAAAAATAGGAGAAGATAATGGCAAAATTATGGGGAACGAGATTCAGTAAGGGGCTCGATCCGTCAGTCTTAAAGTTTACATCGAGCATACATTTTGATAAGAAGCTCGCCATATATGATATTGACGGTTCTATGGCGCATGCCGCTATGCTGGGCAAGAAGGGTATTATACCCAAAAAAGATGCAAAGAGGCTTGTATCCGGCCTGAAGGCATTGAGGAAGGGTTTCCAAAAGGGGACGGTTAAACTCGATGAGTCGAAACATGAAGATATACATTCGGCTGTAACAGAGATGCTGGCCAAAAAGATTGGTAAGGTAGCCAAGGAGAGGCTCCATACGGCGAGATCGAGAAACGACCAGGTAGGCCTCGACATGAAGATGTACTGCAAAGATAAGATAGATGGACTGGTAGATTGCGTCACATATCTACAAAAGAGCCTGCTCAACTTTGCCGGGAAGAATATAAATGTCATAATCCCTGCATATACGCATCTTCAGCATGCACAGTGCATATTGATGTCGCACCAGATAATTGCCTATGTTGAGATGCTCGAAAGGGACAAAGAGAGGCTTCTTGGATGTAAGAAGAGGACAGATGAGATGCCTCTTGGTTCATGCGCATTGAGGGGCACATCTTTGAATATAGACAGGGAGGCGGTTGCCAGGGCGCTTGGATTTTCCCGGATCACACAAAACAGCATAGATGCCATAAGCGACAGGGACTTTATAATGGAGCTTTTGGCAGCGCTTATGATAATGGGCATCCACCTCTCGAGATTTGCCGAGGATATGATACTCTGGTCTACAAAAGAGTTCTCTTTTGTAGAGATAGACGATTCACTTGCAACAGGCTCAAGCATGATGCCCAACAAAAAGAACCCGGATGTCCTTGAGCTTATAAGGGGTTTATCGGGCAATATATATGCGAATCTCTCGAGCGTTACAGTCATGATGAAAGGGCTGCCGCTCTCTTACAATAGAGATCTTCAGCTCGACAAGGTGCCGCTCTTTTCATCTGTTGAGACGCTGCAGGAGGTGCTACCCCTTACAGCAAAGCTTGTAAAGACGTTGAAGGTGAATAAAGCAAATATAAAGAAAAAGATCGGAGAGGATGAATTCCTCTTCGCTACTGATATAGCCGAATTCCTGGTAAAGAAAGGTTATTCATACAGGAAGGCGCATGATATAACAGGCAGGATCATAAAGTACTGCATAAAAGGGAATAAGAAGATATCTGATATACCACAGAAGAGACTGAAGAGTTTCTCCGATGTATTGAATGTGAAGGTGATAAAGGGAATTGTGGATCCTGAAAGATCAGTAGCCTCTGTGAAATCAAAAGGCGGCACAAATCCCACAATGGTAAAGAGTGCCATAAAGAGATGGAGAAGGAAACTGGGCAATGCATGATTTTAGATATAAAAATAATGAATTATACTGCGAATCGCAGGATGTAAGAGAGATAGCGCGGAGTGTGGGGACACCGT
>JABMRJ010000069.1 GCA_013202745.1 Candidatus Omnitrophota bacterium | reverse complement strand
CCCCGCCTCCCTGTAATATTCTATACTCGCAGCGCCCGTCCTCTTCGAGAGCCTGTCGCCTCCGGGGGCCATAGTAAGCGACATATGCGCAAACCCGGGCACCTTATATCCGAGCGCCTCAAAGATGAGGGCATGCTTCGGAGTATTGGATAGATGGTCTTCCCCGCGTATTATATGCGTAATCTCCATTAGGCAGTCGTCACAGACGACCGCAAAATTAAAAGACGGCATGCCACTCGACTTCATTATGATAAAATCGCCGATGAGCGCGGTATCAAACCTGACCTCACCCCTTATGATATCCTTTATGACGATCTCTTTTTCCGGCACCCTGAACCTCAGGGTGGGCTTGACGCCATTTTTCTTAAAACCTTCTATATCTTCCGGAGCAAGGTTGCGGCAGCGGTTGTCATACCTCGGCGTCTTTCCCGCTTTATGCGCCTCTGCCCGTTTTTCTTTAAGTTCCTCGTCGCTGCAATAGCACGGGTAGGCCTTGTCTTCACTGATAAGTTTGTCGGCAAACTCTTTATAAAATTTGAGCCGCTCAGACTGTTTATACGGCGCAAACGGGCCTCCCTTTGCCGGGCCTTCGTCCCATTCGAGGCCGAGCCACTTTAGGTCATCGAGTATCCTGTCTATAAAATTATCTTTAGACCGGGCAACATCTGTATCCTCTATCCTCAATATGAATGAGCCCTTATTCGCCCGCGCAAAGAGCCAGTTAAAGAGCGCTGTGCGCGCATTACCTATATGGAGGTATCCCGTCGGGCTTGGGGCAAACCTTACCCTGGCCATCACGCCTCCACAAGCGATACTATGGCATGGGCGGCTATTGCCTCGCCCCTTCCAATAGAACCGATACCTTCGTTGGTAGTAGCCTTTATATTGACCATATCCTTTTTGATCTTCAGTACCCCTGTTATGTTATCCTTCATCTTTTCTTTAAAAGGCATTATCTTTGGTTCTTCGGCTATTAGTACCGTATCGACATTGTTGATCTTAAATCCCTTGCCGAGAGCCAGGTCATATACGTTTTTTAATAATACAAGGCTTGAAATATTCTCGTATCTCTTATCGCTTACAGGAAAGTGTTTGCCTATATCATCTTCACAGATGGCGCCGAGAATAGCATCACAGATAGCATGGAGAAGGACATCCGCATCCGAATGGCCCATAAGCCCTTTTATATAAGGTATGACTACACCGCCTAAAATAAGCTCACGTTCTTCCACCATCCTGTGTATATCATAACCTATGCCCACTCTCATCATCTTCGCCCCATTAATATAGATTCCGCCAGGAGGAGATCCTTCGGTGTCGTTATCTTTATGTTATCATAAGAGCCGGGGACCATCTTGACTTTGATCTTAAGCCTTTCGACAAGCATGGAATCATCTGTCGCACCCCTGCCCATTGCGTATCTCTTGTAAGCCCTCAGGATGATATCCTTCTTAAAGACCTGAGGTGTCTGGGCTATGTAGAGCCTCTTCCTATTGGGGGTCGACTCTACTCTTAATGCTTTCGTTACGGTCTTTACCGTCGATGTCACGGGCATGCCGGCAACAGCCGCGCCGTACCTCTTGCATGCCTTTATGGTATCTCTTATTATCCTGCCGCTTATCAGCGGACGGACACCGTCATGTATCAGCACCATGTCGCAGGAGCCATGAATAAAAGACAATCCCTTCTTTACCGATTCGTGCCTGGTCTTCCCGCCGGCGATAATATTTCTTATCTTCTTGAGGCGATATCTGGATGCAATGGACTTCCACTGCCCCACGTCTTTATTATGGACAACCACAATAATATCATTTATATATTTTGAGTTCTCTAGCGCATTTAAGGTATGTACCAGGATGGGCCTGCCCTTGACAATTAAAAAGGGCTTTCGCGGGCCCTTTTTCCTGGCGATCCTTGATCCTATACCTGCGGCTGGAACTACCGCTGTAACATTCATCTGAAGGCTCTTATCTTTATTTATCGTCTCCCCTTCTGCTGGTTATGCCGCTCGGGTTGCTCTAACTTTGCAAATATCATGCGGCCGGCAGATGTCTGGAGGACACTCGTGACCAATACCGTGACGTTCTTGCCTATGAGGTGGCGCGTATTGTCAACGACTATCATCGTGCCGTCGTCAAGATACGCTACGCCCTGGTTGTACTCCTTACCCTCTTTGGTAATCTTCACCTCTAATTCCTCGCCCGGGAGTACGACCGGTTTGAGCGCGCCCGTCAGATCATTTAAGTTCAGAACCTGCACACCCTGCAGGGAAGCTATCTTGTTTAAATTAAAATCGTTTGTAAGGATCTTTCCGGTCAAGAGTTTCGCAAGCTTTACAAGCTTTGCATCGACATCGGGTATCTCAAGAAAATCCTCTTCGTGTATTATCACATCTATATGGGTATCCTTCTGTATCTTGTGCAGGATATCGAGCCCCCGCCTTCCGCGATTACGCTTGAGCGAATCCTGCGAATCCGCAATCTGCTGAAGTTCTTTGAGGACGAAGCGCGGGACGACAAATCTCCCTTCGATAAACTTCGTCTGGACTATATCGGCGATCCTGCCGTCTATTATGACCGATGTATCGAGTATCAATATGTCATCCTTCTTATCCTGGCGCATGAACTTCACATAAGGGACGATGAGATTGAACTCGTCCTTGCCGCGCATCGCAATGACCATGCCGAGATAACAGAAGATGAGTATGAGCGACATCTGGAGCGTCAAAAATATCCTCGGGTCAAGCGGTATGAGTTTCAATACATTCGTCAAGAGCCACGCCATAAAGAAGCCGAATACGAGACCGAAGACTGCTGCAGAGAGGTTCCTTATAGAAGCTCGCCTCATAGCCATCTCGAGGAATATGACGATAAGCGACCCGCCAAACCCCAGCGTAATACCAAAGAGCTCTGCATGATACGGCACAAAGGGTTCTAGCATAGCACCCGCATAATACCCGACCACCGTACTTAAGATTACAAAAAATATTCTAATATACCATAATGTCATTATGAGGCCTCCGTCAATTCTTTTTCTTTCGCTTATTATCAGAAGTTTTTCTGAGAAGCTTCCATGGATTTCGCTTTATATCGTCTGTGAATTCCTCCACATTATTATATACAGTATCATCTGTAAGGAACTTGCCTATTGTGCCTTCACCCCTTTCAAGCTTGCCCATGATTACGCCTGCTGAATCTGCAAGATCCTTCAAGTCCTCGGCAAGTTCATCCATCATCACTGGGTCTTCGCCTATAAGGACACCTTCTGCGGTCACAAAACCTGCGTCTTGCGTTCCCGGTATAATCTCGAGATACCTCTCTCCAAGAAGACCAAGGGTATTTATGCGTACTATAGAGTCCCTCTCTATCTTTACATCCTTCTTAATCCATACCAGGATATTTACCCTCGTCCTCCCTATCTCGTCATCGTAATAGATCCGTATCTTATCTATCTCTCCCACATCTACTCCGGCCAGCCTTACAGGCGCTGATTCCGAGATACCTCCGGCAAAGTTGTACACTATATTTATGTAGTACCCGGGCTGGAAGATGTAGACCTTTCCTAGAGAAAATACAATTATGAATAATATCATTATTCCTATAAAGACGAATATGCCCACCTTTAATTCAAAGCTCTTATCTTCCATATTGCCCCCTCCAATCGCTATATATTTCTTTTTCTTAAGGCCTCTTCTGCAGTTTCGGTCTCTGTGATGGGGCCTACGGACGCTCCGGTTATAAACTGGTGAACTATCGGATCCTCTGTATTCTTAACCTCCTCCGGAGTACCGGAGAAGATGATCTTGCCTCTATACAACATGGCTATCCTATCGGCTATCTTATATGCGCTTACCATATCATGCGTAACGGCTATGGCTGTAATCTTAAGCTTGTCATGGAGCGAGACTATAAGCTCATTTACCGCATCACCCATTATGGGATCGACTCCCGTCGTCGGTTCATCATAAAGGATTATCTGCGGGTTTACGCATACAGCGCGGGCAAGCCCGACCCTCTTTCTCATCCCGCCTGAAAGTTCAGCCGGCTTCAGGCGTTCTATATTGTGCAGGCCGACCATGGCCAAGCACTCCTTTACGCGTTTGGCTATATCGCGCCGGCTCATATTGCTGTGTTCATATAATGCAAAGCCGACATTTTCGCCTATTGTCAGAGAGTCGAATAGCGCCGCACTCTGAAAGAGCATGCCGAATTTCATGCGGAACCTATTTAAGCCCCGTTCGTTAAGCTTTGTCGTGTCGACACCATCTATTATGACCTGACCTGAATCGGGCCTGAGTAATCCTACTATATGCTTCAAGAGGACACTCTTTCCGCATCCGGACCTGCCTATTATGACAGTAGTCTCGCCTGTCTGTATATTGAAACTCAAGTTATCGAGGACCTTATGGTCTCCGAAAGACTTGCATAAGTTTATTATCTCTATCATAACCTTACCTCACCTGGAAGGCGAAATAGAAGATCGCCGTAATAAGACAGTCCGCGGTGATTATCAATATAAACGAAGTGACTACAGCGAGTGTGGTCGACTTTCCTACGCCCTCGGCGCCCGCCTCGGCATTCATGCCTTCATAGCAGGCGACTATACATATGATAACAGCAAAACATACGGCCTTTATGAGTCCTGAGAATAGATCTTTATATACCAGAGGCTCCCATGTCATCCTCATATACATGGCGCTCGATACACCCAGCCTTCCGACACCTACTATATACCCTCCCATGATGCCTATGATGTCTGCATATATGGTGAGTACGGGCAGCATCAGAAGCAGCGCAAGAAACCTCGGCACCACCAGGTACTTGATCGGGTTTGTAGCCAGTGTCTCGAGCGCGTCGATCTGTTCCGTAACACGCATCGTGCCGAGTTCCGCTGTTATGGAAGCGCCTACCCTGCCTGCAACGACCAGCGCCGTCAGCACCGGCCCCAATTCTCTTGTCATAGATAGCGCCACGAGTGATGCTATGTACATCTCTGCCTGGAGTTTCTGCATCTGGTATGCGCTCTGCAGCGCAAGGACTATACCTGTAAAGAGGCTCGTCAAAAAGACTATAGGGAGGCTGTCGACGCCGATCTTCTTCATCTGGGCCAGGATGTGATCCTTCTTTATAGGAGGGACTGCCACCCAGCCGACTGTCCTTATAAATAACATAGTAGTCCCGCCTATGTAATTTACAAAATTTAAGAACCTATTCCCTATGAGGGTTATTTGCCTTTTCATCTACTCGCGACCTTTCCTGTGCTCGATTCGAAGATGAGGCGGTCGACCTTTGCATCTACACTTATAACGCCGCCCTTCCTTAACTTGCCGGCTATGATCTCTTCTGATAGAGGATTCTCAAGGAATCTTTGTATGGTCCTCTTCAAGGGTCTCGCACCGAAGACAGGGTCGAATCCTTTCTCCATAAGAAAAACCTTAGCCGCCATCGTAAGTTTTATAGTTATCTCCCGGTCGTGGAGCCTCTTTCTTACTTCGTTTATCTCAAGATCTACTATTTTTTGCAGATCCTCTTTTGTAAGGTTTCTAAAGACTATAATCTCATCGACCCTGTTTAGAAATTCAGGCTTGAATGTCTTCTTAACCTCATCCATAAGCTGCGTCTTCATCTTCTGGTGCGTCACCTCTTCATCCTTTGCCTTGAATCCTACGGCACCCTGTTTCTTAAGCAGCTGCGCGCCGACGTTTGAGGTCATTATCACTATGGTGTTCCTGAAGTCGACCTTCCTGCCGAAAGAATCCGTAAGCCTGCCATCTTCCAGTACCTGTAGAAGGATGTTGAATACATCAGGATGGGCCTTTTCTATCTCATCGAGGAGGACTACGGAATAAGGACGCCTCCTCACCCTCTCAGTAAGCTGTCCGCCCTCTTCATAACCGACGTATCCCGGAGGTGCGCCCATGAGTCTCGAGACATTGAATTTCTCCATATACTCAGACATGTCGAGCTGTATAATGGCATTCTCATCTCCGAACATAAAGTCTGCCAGTGCGCGGCCAAGTAGTGTCTTTCCGACACCTGTCGGCCCCAGAAATATAAATGACCCTATAGGCCTCTTTGGATCTTTTATACCGGCGCGTGACCTCCTTACGGCTCTTGCTATAGCCGTTATGGGTTCTTCCTGGCCAATAACCCTCTTATGGAGCTCTGCTTCCATCTTGAGGAACTTCTCAGACTCTTTCTCTTCCAGTCTCAACAGAGGGATACCGGTTATCTTGGAGACTATGGTCGCTATATCTTCCTCGCTCACCACCGCCTCTTCTTTAGTCCTGGACTCTTTCCACTTCTTCTGCGTCTCTTTTAATCCTTCTCTGGCCTTTCTCTCCTTGTCCCTCATCTTTGCCGCTTTTTCAAAGTCCTGGCTCTTTACCGCCGCCTCTTTTTCGCGCCTTATATCATCGAGCTTTTCCTCTAACTTCTTAAGATCAGGAGGCGCTATAAGCATGGAGAGTTTTATCCTCGCTCCGGCCTCGTCAATAAGGTCTATGGCCTTATCCGGAAGGAATCTTCCGGATATATATCTCTCAGAGAGCTTGACCGCCGCTACCAGCGCTTCGGCTGTATATCTAACCTTGTGGTGCGCCTCATATTTATCTCTGAGGCCTTCGAGTATCTCTATCGTCTCCGCTATGCTCGGCGGATCGACCATTATCGTCTGGAATCTTCTCTCCAGGGCCGCGTCTTTCTCTATATTTTTTCGATATTCATCGAGCGTCGTTGCGCCTATGCACTGTATCTCACCGCGCGATAAGGCCGGCTTAAGGATGTTCGATGCATCGATAGCGCCTTCTGCCCCGCCTGCCCCGACAAGTATATGGAGCTCGTCAATGAAGATGATGATATTTTCGGCCTTCTTGATCTCATCCATTACCGCCTTTATCCTCTCTTCGAACTGGCCCCTGTATTTTGTGCCGGCTACCATAAGGGCGAGATCCAGGATTATGATCTTTTTATTTCTCAGGGTTTCAGGTACGTTTCCGTTGACTATGTTCTGCGCGAGACCTTCAACTATGGCGGTCTTTCCTACTCCGGCTTCACCCAAAAGGACTGGATTATTCTTGGTGCGCCTCGAGAGTATCTGTATGACCCTCTCTATCTCATTGCTCCTTCCGATAACCGGATCAAGCTTCCCCTGCCCCGCAAGGTCAGTAAGGTTCCTTCCAAAAGCATCCATTGCAGGCGTCTTTCCCTTTGTCGCCGGCCTCTGCTGTCCTGTTATAGAAAACCCCGGAGTAGCAGAGCCCAATATCTGCATAACCTCATCCTTTACCTTGTTCGCATCGAGGCCGAGGTTTGTCAATACCTCAGAAGCAACCCCTTCTCCTTCTTTTATCAGGCCTAAAAGCAGATGTTCTGTCCCGATGTAGTTATGTCCAAACTGGCGCGCCTCTTCCATTGAAAGTTCTATAGCCCTCTTTGCCTTAGGTGTAAATGGTATATCGCCTGAGATGGCTGCTGAAGGTCCCGGCTGTACAAGACGTTCTACTTCCATCCTTATCTTTGTAGGATCGAGCCCAAGGCTCATAAGGACGGCCGCTGCTACGCCTTCGCCCTCTCTTATGAGACCCAATAATAGGTGCTCTGTACCTATGTAATCATGGTTAAACCTCTTCGCCTCTTCTTTTGCCAAGAGTATGACCCTCCTGGCGCGTTCAGTAAACCTGTTAAACATGGCCATCTTCTTCCTCCTTCATATGGGGACAGGTTTTAACAACCAGATAACAGGCAGTAGAAACCTGTCCCCACCATATTAATATTTTTGTTATTTGCTCAGCCTTTTTCTTATAAGTTCCGCTCTCTTTAGATCGCGTTCTGATGCGCTCAAGCTCTTCTTCTCCATCTTTTGTAGATGCGCCGGCTGCGTCAGTACAAAGAGATCATTTATCCCGGCAGTCGTGATATCCTTTATTATATCCATATCGATACCCAGCCTTATATCAGAGAGTAGCTCTATAGTCTCATTGGACGTTATGATATGGGCGCTTCTTAATGTACCGTAAGACCTCCATATCCTGTCTACGAGTTTCTCTTTGCTGCGCATAAGGAGGGTCTTTCTGGCAGCTTCTTCGCGTGCAATGATCTGGCTTATCACCCTCTCTATATTGTCTATTATCTCTTCTTCGGTCCTCCCCAGGGTAACCTGGTTTGAGACCTGGAAAAAATTACCCTGGACATCAGTCCCTTCTCCGTAAAAACCGCGCGCGGTGAGGCCGAGCTTGCTGATAGTCTGTAGAAGTTTGTTTGCCTGGTTTGTAAGCATGAGCGCCGGCAGATGCAGCATCATAGAGGCCCGCACGCCTGTTCCTGCATTGGTCGGACAGGCGGTAAGGTAACCTATCTTCTCTGAATACGCAAAATTGAGTCTCGCGGAGAGGTCATTGTCTATCTCATTTGCTATCCTCCATGCCTCAGTAAGATTAAATCCCGACTGCATGACCTGCATACGTATATGGTCCTCTTCATTGACCATGATGCTGACGATCTCTTTATCATCAAACAAGAGCGCCTTTGAGTCAGGTGTCGACGCATGTTCCCTGCTCATGAGGTGCCTCTCTACAAGAAACTGTTTGTCGATATCGCTCAACCCGTCCATATCCAGATAATTTGATTTCTTCAAAAACGGGCTCGATTCCAAGGCTGACTTTATCATCTTTCGCGACTCATCTCTCTGTTTCTTGTTGGCCCATTGTGTAAAAGGTACATCCGCAAGGTTTCTCGCGGACCTTATTCTGCTCGATATGACTATATTAGAATGCGGACCGCTCCCCTTCAGCCATTCGCTCATATTCTTTAAAAGATTATCGATTTTCATCATTTCATCTTCTCCAGTTTTCTTATCATGTCCCTGAGCTTCGCCGCTTCTTCAAACTCTTCGAATTTAATGGCGCGATGGAGCCTCGCCTTCAACTCATCCATCTTATCGGGCTTTTTGGCCGGCTTAGCTCCGACCTTGCCCCGTTTTGGTGAAGCCATCTTAGGGCGCACCCTAGAGGTCTTTATGGGGGACTTTCCAAAATGCTCTGAAGAACCGTGAATCCTTTTCATAAGCGGCATAAGATGCTCTTCAAAAGCCGTATAGCATTCTGCGCATCCGAGCCTGCCCCGCTTCTTAAAGTCCTGGTAAGTCATGCCGCATTTCGGGCACTTTACAATCGTCTCCTTCTCTGGCTTCATGTCCGTTCCGAAATCAGCAAGTCCGGCCAGGAGGTCGCTAAGCCCGAAATGTTCTTCCATCTCTGCGCCCTTTTTTTTCGCGCACTCCTCGCAGAGGTGGAGCTTCGTCATCTTGTTATCAACGATCTCTGTAAGGTGGACCGTCGCATCATTTTTTGCACATATATCACACTTCATCATATTCTCCTCGCTTTAATATTTAACCCCGGCAACCTTGGTAGATTCCTGGAATGCCTTTAAAAGCTTCAACGTAACCTTGCCGGGCTGCCCGCTGCCTATAGTCTTATCGTTTATCTTGGTAACCGGAACTATCTCGGCTGCTGTGCCCGTAAGGAAGCATTCGTCTGCAGAGTATAGGTCCTTAGGCTTCATCATCACTCCTTTTACGCTTATGCCGGCTGCCTTTGCGAGATTCATTACTGCGTGGCGCGTTACACCCTTAAGCAGGCCCACGCTTTCAGGCGGCGTAAGAAGTACATTTTTCTTTACGATAAAGATATTGTCGCCTGTACATTCGGTCACATACCCGTCATTCGAAAGCATGATCGCTTCCTGGGCATTCGCCTTTATCGCCTCTATCTTTGCCAGTATATTATTTAGATAATTCAATGATTTTATCTGCGGATCGAGGGCGCACTTTATGTTGCGGCATGTCTTGGCGATGATGATCTCGAGTCCTTTCTCGTAATACTCTCTCGGATATAAGACTATTCTGTCTGTAATGATAAAGACTGTGGCCTTCTTACACTTGCGCGGATCGAGCCCGAGATCGCCTGCCCCGCGCGTGATAACGAGCCTTATATATGCATCCCTGAGGTTATTGCCATTGAGCGTATCTATAACGGCATTTTCGAGCTCTTTCTTCGTCATGGGGATCTGAAGCTCGATAGCCTTCGCTGAATCATAGAGCCTGTCTAAGTGTTCGCTTAATTTAAAGACGAGCCCGTTGTAGGACCGGATACCTTCAAATACACCATCCCCGTAAAGCAGGCCGTGGTCGAATACCGTAATCCGGGCATCCTCTCTATCTACCAATTGTCCGTTTAAGAAGACCTTCATCAATCCCCCTTGAGCATTCCGTCTTTTATATACAGCGCCCTTTGCGCGCGTTGGGCCAGCAGAGGCTCATGTGTAGCTATCACGAATGTCTGGTCATTCTCCCTGTTTAATTTCCATATAAGATTGCGCACTTCTTCGCTCATCCGCGAATCGAGATTTCCCGTAGGTTCATCGCAGAATACTATCTCCGGATCATTTATGAGCGCCCTTGCAACCGCCACCCTCTGTGACTCCCCGCCTGAGAGCTGGGCGGGCCTATGGTCCATCCTGTCCTTAAGGCCTACCGTCTCGAGCAGCTCTGCCGCTTTCTTCGACCTTTTCCTTCCCCCTACCATAGACGGGAGCATCACGTTCTCAAGTGCCGTAAATTCCGGCAGAAGATGGTAAAACTGAAAGACGAATCCGATCTTTTTATTTCTCAGTTTGGAACGTCTGCTGTCGCTTATCTTATAAAGATCTATATTATCTAAAAGCACACTGCCAGCGCTCGGGATATCGAGCCCTCCAAGCAGGTGCAGGAGCGTCGATTTGCCGGCCCCCGAAGGCCCTATTATCACAGAGATATCGCCTTTATTGACCTCAAGGTTTACGCCCCTTATGGCGTAGACTTCCTTTGAGCCTTCTCTGTAGACCTTATGGAGATCGCGGACCTTTAACATTTACTATTCGTATTTAAGGGCATCAACCGGGTTCAACCGGCTTGCCTGTAATGACGGATAGACCGTCGCTATTAAACCCAAGATAAACGCTGAGCCGATTATAATCAGCGTATCTGTCACCCTCACCTGTATGGGGACGCTGTATATATAGTAGACATCCGGCGGCAGCTTAAAGAACTTATACTTATCCTGGAGAAGACACAATCCTATGCCAAATCCTGAACCGAGCAATATGCCGGCCAACCCTATATAGAGCCCTTCCAGGAGAAAGACTGACATCACACCAAGTCTGGTGACACCTATGGCCTTCATTATCCCTATATCTTTTGTCTTCTCCATGACCGTCATGATGAGGGTGCTTATGATATTGAAACAGGCTACGAAGACGATCATCGCCACTACTATAAACATCACTATCTTCTCAAGCTTCAATGCCGAGAAGAGATTCTTCTCCATCTCCTTCCAGGTCATTACCCGGAATGGAATCCCTACAAATGAGAGGATCTCTCTCTTTATATTATCTACCTTGAAGGCATCCCGCACTCTCAGGCCTATGCCGCTTACTATGCCGTCTTTAAGAAAGAGCGTATTCGCCATATCTATATTTACAAAGACGAGATTGAGATCATAATCGTATCTGCCGGATTTGAAGATGCCGTTGACCTTAAAATCGAGTTCCTTTCCCGACAAAGGAGATATTATAGAGAGCCTATCGTTTACTTTTAACTTAAAACTACTTGCCAGCTCGCTTCCAATGATCGCGCCGTTACCCTTGAGGCCGAGGGTCCCTTCCGTGAGATAACCCCCCATTCTCGTAAGGCGCTTTCTCGGATCGGCGTCTATGCCCCTAAGCAGGACACCCATGACCTTATTATCAAAACTTATGAGCGCCTGGCCGTCTATAAACGCGGCGGCCTCCAGGACACCGTCTACATTCTTAAGGGCCCGAACGAGCCTTTCTGAATCATCTATATGCCCGCTGCTCGTAATAATTATATGGGGATTTATATTTAATATCTTCTCTTCTATCTCATTGTTGAAGCCGTTCATGATAGCCATCGTAACTATCAGGGCCGCAACACCTACAGCTATCCCCATTATCGATATAAATGTCGTGACAGAGACAAAGCCTTCTTTGCGCCTTCCAAAGAGATATCTAAGGCTTACCATAAACTGCCACTTCATATCTATAACGCCTCTTTCCTCAGTTGCGGAAATAGTATAACATCGCGTATAGACGGCGAATCTGTAAGGAGCATGATGAGCCTATCTATGCCTATGCCCAGTCCGCCTGCAGGCGGCATGCCGTATTCAAGGGCGCGGATAAAGTCTTCATCGATCTTGCGTTTCTCTTTCGTCTCTTTTATATCGTCTTCAAAACGCCTCTTCTGCTCTATCGGGTCATTGAGCTCTGAATAGGCATTGGCCACTTCCATGCCGCCCATATAGAGCTCGAACCTGTCACTGATCAAAGGGTTATCCGCTTTCGTCTTCGCAAGCGGACAGAGCTCGGTAAACATATCCACAACGAATACAGGATGCGTACCGGCCTTCGGTTCTACGAGTTCTCCTACGATATTTATAAGCTGTGTGCGGGAGAGTTCCTTACCCTCTATCTTTACGCCCTTGGACTTGAGTTTCTTTATCCATTCATGCTGCGGATCATCGGGCTTTATGCCGAACTCTTCTTTCATAAGTTCAGCAAATGATATCCTCTCCCACCGCGAAAGGTCTATATCCTTGCCTTGATATTGAAAGCTCTTCTTTCCAAAGAGGGTCTCTGCGGCATAGGTGATAAGTTCCTCGGTAAGCTTTATCGTAAATTCGCAATCACCGTACGCGGTATATACTTCAAGCATCGTAAACTCAGGATTATGCCTGGGCGATATACCTTCATTCCTGAAGTTCCTGTTTATCTCATAGACCCTCTCAAGCCCGCCCACCAATAGCTTCTTAAGGTATATCTCCGGAGCGATGCGCAGATAGAGATCCATATCGAGGGCCTTATGGTGCGTCTTGAATGGGCTTCCCGCAGCGCCTCCGGGTATAGACTGCATCATCGGTGTCTCTACCTCAAGATATCCGCGCTCATCGAGAAATGCCCTTATCGAACTTATGACCTTTGTTCGCGCATAGAATATCTTCTTTACATCGTCATTTACTATGAGATCGACATAGCGCTGCCTGTACCTTGTCTCTACGTCCTTGAGGCCGTGCCATTTCTCAGGGAGGGGTCTTAATGACTTGGATAGGAGCGTAAATTCCAGGACCTTCACCGTGGGCTCGCCTGTCCTCGTCTTGAAGAGTTCGCCCTTCAATCCTATGATGTCGCCTATATCGAGGTTCTCGAAGAGAGTGAAGCTATCTTCACCTATATCGTTCTTGCCGATATAGAACTGTATCCTGTCCGTCCTGTCCTTTAAGTCACAGAAGATACTCTTGCCATGCGCCCTTATGGCCATTATCCTGCCGGCTATTGTACAAGACTTCCCCTCTTTGAAGCCATCCCGCACGTCCTTTATAGCGGCTGCGCCTTCGAATTTTCTGCCGTAAGGATATATTCCCTTGTCCTGTATGGACTTAAGGTTGGCAATCCTCTGTTTTATAAGATCATCTATATGAGCCATCATAGCACCTTGCGGGGACAGGACTCTTTAAGTAAAATACTAAATGTAAAAACCTCTCCTCAAATATTTTATGTTCTAATTATAGTATATCTAATATACATGTGTCAACGGCAAATGTCAAGGGGTGTCATGGGGGGGGTGTCATGGGGGGGATCTCGGAAAATATTACACGGCCTTCAGTACCTCTATGGCATTATTGAGTTCGAGATCTTTATCATAATGGATCCTCTCAGCTTCAGGCAGTGTTATGGTAATGTATCTTATCTTTTTTATCGCCTCCTGCAAAGATGAAACCATCTCTTCTTCCGATAGGTAATCCCGGCCCTCAATAGACTTGTACTGCTCATTTATTAATCTTAAGAATATCTGTGCATCTCCGGTATATTGTGCGCTTTCTATATTAGGAATATTGCTCGCTATAAAGGCCATATTAAGGAGTTTCAGCAATGTATGAGAAGAATCGAGTTCTTGAGGGTTTGTTACCTTTACAGCGCCCCTATGCTCTTCTTTATAGCTTATGGCATCACCGCCTGCCACCTCTTTAGTACATGTTATCTCTATAAGCCCGTTCTTGTCGTTTCCGTTTTGGATAATACGCTCGTCAAAGTGCGCATCAGGAAATAGCCCCTTTAACCTCTCCCACCATTTTATGATCGTGTCATACTGCTCGGGTGTTATGAGTTTCTGATTTATTCTAAGCGCGTATCTTCTCCCCTGCAGTACATCGGTAAGCGTACCGCTACTTGCCTTATCCGCAGCTTTGTCCCCGCCTCCGTCCGGCGCGGTGGGTCTAGGTAGATATGCAACTGGGCTAAAATCTATCTCATCAAGGTCTGTTGTAGCTGGTACAATACCTAAAGCAGAAAAATTAATAGTACTGAGCCATACAAAAATAAATTCTTCTTCTTCAGGGTATTCTTCTAGCATCTGTTTTAAAGCTGCGATAGCATCTTCCCAGTTAGCAATTGAAGCTCGTGGATCTGATATTATAGTATTTAGCAATCCTTTCTTTGTTCTAAATGCAACTCCTCTAAACTCTTTTTCTAAGTGCCTTAACATTGCTTCAACAATATTTCTTAATTGTTGAGGTATTTCCTCCTTTGTCAATCGCCACGGCATTACTTCGATATTCATATCTACATCTGGCGGCACTCTATTATCATCTTCAATTCCAGCCCCATCCAGCGCTATATCGCCTTCATGCGGCGCTTTTTGCTTTGTGGGCGTTTTTGAATCTGAGCTTGGATCTGTCCCTTCAACCTTCTCGGCCGCTTCGCCTGGCCCTTCGACAGGCTTAGGGCTTCGCGGCGCGGCGGGTTCGGCTTCTCTAACCAGGTTAGATTTGTCAGTTTGGGCTTTATCTTCACCCTCCTCAAATTCCAGGCTTGCGGTTGCGGACGGGGTGACAGGTTTTGGACCGTCCCCAAGTTCCTTATCTTCGCTGCTTGCGGGTTCGGGTTGGGTAGTAGCAAGCCTTATAGGATTCAGTTGATCAAAACTTAAAACAGCCTTTCTACTATCGCCAAGAATGGAATAGATCTCTTCCCATGTCAGTGCTACTGTTTGATATGTCCCTTTTGTCCCGAAATGCGAAATATTACCATCATCATCGCCAATATTAACGCCTACTCCTTCTCTCATCACAATTGTTGACTTTACCTTATGGCTCCCTACTCTTATGCGCAAAACCTTGCTTCTTTTGTATCTCTCTAATAGTTGCCTTGAAATATCCTCATAGACGCCTTCATCTTGGTTATCATGCGGGATGATAAATATAGAGCTTAACCCTTCTTTGGCGGCATAACCGAAATGTCCGTCTAGACCAAGTGCAACACTGCCTCCAGAGACCAGTAAATGTGTTACATGATTTAAGTTACCCCAGATATTACCTGTCTGCCAGGCAACCGGTGAACAGCTGGTACAGCCATTTGTAGCAAATATTATGAATGAATCCTCTGTATCGCACTCGGTAGTATACGTGATATATAAAGGTCTGGATACGCCGTCAATACTTACAACAATATCTCTTAAATCAGAAATAGTAACAAATTGACGCATAGTCGTAACAATCCGGGATTTAATGTCTAAATCTCCTTCACCAGAAGATGGTGCAGGCGTGTCATCCCTATGCATCGTACCAGGGCCCATCGGGAAGCCGTCAGAATCGATTTTCTCCGGCGCGGCGGGTTCGTCCTCACTAAGCCTCTGTAAGATCGTCTTCACATGTACTAATTGTCTATCTTTTTCTATACCATTTAAAACACCGCGATCTTCTCTATTTAAATAAGCAAGCAGGGCTTCTGGGTCAGCTGCATACTCGGGATGCTCTGCTATAACCTGCCTCAAAACATCGCACTGCGCATTAAACTCCAACCCACCGCTCTCTTGTCCGAAGCGCGGGCCCTTTTCTGTTTCTTCGGCAACTTCAGCTCCGTCCGGCGCGGTGGGTTGGCATCTTCTGCACTCTTTTTCGGATATCACATCCAATGCTATCTTAGTCATATTTTGTATTTCTTCATCTTTGTGCCTCAAGAAAGGCATTAGATAAGCTTCCTCTTTAAGTCCGCCGCAATGGCCTATAGCATGTATAACCTCGATTAAGACAGTTATATTATCTTCCTTTATTAAAACCCTTACTAATGCCTCGGTAGCTTTTTGTAGAATCCCCGGTGAACCCTTGTGTATATCGGGAATCTGTCCCAGCTCAGATAATGCGTTTGCATACCTTCCCCTATATGGGTCTCCAATTTCTAATTCTTTCATTTTGTCGATTAAAAGATTATTCGCTTCCCGCAATGCAGAAGGGGGTATTGGTATATCATCGATGCCGTAGTATTGCCTTCGGCGCTCCTTATAAAACTTGATTAGATGGAAGAATTCTTCGGCTATGCCCATTCGAATATCGATATCCTCTTGTTCATCCTCTAAGATCCTTGCTATAGTATCTATAGCCCGCTTGGCCATGCCTGCATGGTAAATAAACATATCTTTTTCATTAAGTAATTGCCTAACCAGCCATTTCATCATATCGTATCTCTCTTTACCGGTACCTTCTAAAAAGGCGATGGCCTTCTCTATCCTCTCACTTTTTATCTTTCCATCTTCTATTAAACGTCTGGTTATCTTGGCCTTCCTTTCGGGATCGAGAAGGAGGTCGGCTAGCAAGCCATGTATTGTGCTGTGTTTCGCCTTGAAATACTTCACAGCCGCTTGTGCGATCTCTGGATCGGCGTTCTTTTGCTGTCTTTTTAAGAATCTAAAGAGAAAATCCT
>JABMRJ010000068.1 GCA_013202745.1 Candidatus Omnitrophota bacterium | reverse complement strand
CACGTCAAGAATTTGCTTGGGTTTTTCCGCCTTAAGGGGTATAATTATAGGACATAAAATAAGGAGTATAGTATGTATAGAGATAAGATAAAGGTACTGGATTGCACCATACGTGATGGCGGGCTTATAAATAATCATGACTTTGACCGTAGGTTCGTCCGGAAGGTCTTTAAGGCCATTTCTGAAGCGGGGATAGACTATATGGAGATCGGCTATAAGAACTCCAAAGAACTCTTCTCTCCTAAAGAGTACGGCCTATGGAAATTCTGCGATGATGAGGAGATAAAGAAGATTACGGACGGCATAAAATCCAAGACGAAGATATCGGTGATGGTGGATGTGGGGCGCGTAAAGCTTGAAGATGTAAAGCCGGCAAGCAAAAGCCCTGTCTCAATGATAAGGGTCGCTTCATATGTAAAAGATGTAGACAAGGCGATATATATGGCAAACCATTTTGCCGATAAGGGCTATGAGACTACTATAAATATAATGGCCATCTCAAAAGATCAGGGCGTAGAACTCGATGAAGCGCTGCACCAGATAAATGAAGAGAGCAAAATTAATGTCCTCTATATAGTCGATAGTTTTGGCGCTCTATATCAGGAGACTGTTGAGGATCTCATAAAGAGGGCCCGAAAGATCATAAAATCGAAAGAGATCGGGTTCCATGGACATAACCACCAGCAGCTCGCATTCGGCAACACCATAGAGGCGATAATACATGATGCCAATTATCTCGACGGAACGGTCTATGGCATTGGCCGCGCCGCGGGAAATTGCCCTCTTGAGCTTTTGATAGGATTTTTAAAGAACCCTAAATTCGATATAAGGCCTATACTCGATCTGATATCCAATGAGTTTATACCCCTGCGTAAAAAGATAGAGTGGGGATATATCATTCCCTATGCCATAGCGGGTATGATGAATGAACATCCCCGCGCTGCAATGGCGCTCAGGAAATCCTCTAAAAAAGAGGATTACCGTGAATTTTATGAGAGCATCTTAAATACCGGCCTTGATTAAACTATGGACTTAAAGAGTTTTAAAAGACTCCCCATCCTTGGAATATTGCGCGGTGTCGATAAGGACGTAATCGATTCCTTAACTGAAGCCATGGTCTCACCCGGCCTTAAGACCGTTGAGATTACTATGAATACGAAGGATGCACCGGACTGTATAAAGAGTATGGTGAAGGCGGCAAAAGGCCGGCTTACCATAGGTGCCGGGACGGTATTGACGGTTGATGCTATGCAAGAAGCCCTGGATGCGGGCGCAACATTCATAGTCATGCCTACGCTCGTTCCAGAAGTCATGGAATACTGCGCAAAAAAATCTATCCCTGCATTTCCCGGGGCACTCACCCCGCAGGAGATATATAATGCCTGGCGAGCGGGCGCGGCCATGGTAAAGGTATTCCCTTCAAAATTCTTCGGTCCATCTTATATAAAAGAGATCAAAGGGCCTTTCCAGGATATAGAGCTGCTTGCCTGCGGAGGGGTTACTCCCGACAATATAAAGGATCACTTCTCATCAGGCGCATCTGCTGTTGCATTCGGCGGGAGTATCTTTAAGAAAGAATGGCTCGATTTGGGAAAATTTGGGAATATTGAAAAGTCTATAAGGACTCTTCTTACAAACTATCTTTAAGTCTGTGGATCTGCACTACGTATCTGTGACTTTTTAAAATATCATTTATACCTTCGTGGTTTGAAACCTGCAACAATCTTCCCTTGGGATCTTCTACGGTCATTACGGCTTCAGGAATGTATCTATCCTTGACCAATTCTATAGTCTTTTCATACAGCCAGCTGTCAGCCCTGTGATCATACATTATTGAATAGGGTATATTTGAGAGTATTATATATTTCGGGCAGGATTTTTCTACCTCTCTCCATGCTCTCTCTTGAAATTCTCTGTGCCTTGGATAGTTACCCATTAATGGATATACAAATGCAAAAGCTGTCGCACTCCTGCGCTCGGAGTATAAAAAGATCTGCGCTTCCGATCCTAAGATAAATATACGGTCATCTTTATCAGTTCTCTCCTTAATAAAACGCGCTATGTCTACCGACTCTGTAAAAGGGCTGGCCGCAAAGAAAGTACGGCTTATCTCGTCGGGTGAAAAATTGATATAATAACCCTGATATGCATATATAGGAGGAATGGTTATCATTAAGAGGCAGCATAATAATGTAATGATTTTAAGTCTATTATTCTTCATCCTGTTTATAAGAGAAAAGAGGCCGATACCTCCTGCCAGCGCTATAGCCGGTGCTGTTTGCGCAAAATATTGTTTATACGCATATCCCGGCAATGTTGCTAAAAATGAGAAGAATAAAAACCCTAAAAGAAGGGCTCTGGCTTTGCTGTTTCTCAATACACTCATCACAGCACCTGATGCCGCTGCGATTATAATAAATGGATTTCCCATGAATATACTGGTAAGTATGTAAGATGCCTCTCTTGCGGTTTCTTCTATATTTATAAATTTACTATACTGATACTTATGTATAAAACACCAGTATATATATTCATTAAACAGCCCCTTTAATGAGAAATATCCCATGATGCAAATGGTCGTAAAGATAAAGCCTGATGACCATACCAATGCTGTCTTTAACTTTTCCCTGCTATTCTGCAAGCAGTAGATCGGAATGAAAAATATTATTATGAGACCTGTGAGCTTGGTCCAGAAGGCAAGGGCCGCAAAGACACCGCTTAAGAGTAAAATGTGAAATTTCTCCTTTTCGATGAATAAGATCGCAAAAAGGAGCGACAAGGTTATCGGGAGCAGGATATACATCTCTGTAGAAGCGGCAAAACCCAGCATGGACGGCTCGGTACTAAAGACACTATATATAAGCGCTGTCAAAAATCCTGCAATGTCGGATTTAGAGAGTAGCCTGGCTATAAAGAATAATGCTATGAGTGTAAAGAAATTGTATATATGCAAGAATATATGTATACCTGCGGGTGTAGGAGGGACAAAGAGCAGCGCAAAGGCATTTATATAATAGACAACTGGCGGCTTTATATCGAGCACATCCCTATATGGTATGCCGCCGTCGAGAATTACCTGTCCGGCATACCCGAAGAGCCCCTCATCTCTAAATAGCGGCACATCTATGAGATTGACCCTGAATAGTATATATATCAAGGCTATCCCGAGCCATGCTAACCAAAAATATAATTTGTCATTTTTTACCATCTAGACAAGTATATCCGATACTTATTTGAGATACAATAGAGAGGTATATTTCCCTTTGGCTTTTTCGCAAGTATCATTATACTATAGTAATAGATATGAAATGGCTGGATAAGAACTATAAGACCGTGGTCATTATCTTCTTTGCCGTCTATCTTTTAGTCGGTTTATATATATCCGAGGACTACGGCATATCATGGTGGGTCTTAGGAAGGTATTACACCATTACTATCTTTGCCGGAGGGAAACCGTTAAAACCCATCGTGGCGCTTGCTGTGGAGTAAGCGCCGATATTTTTCACATAGACGACATCGCCAACGTAGAGCTCGGGAACTTCTTCATTCATTGCAAGCGTATCAAAAGAATCACACGTAGGCCCGGCTAGGGCACTCAAGAACTTCTGCCCCCGCCTCAATGTCTTGAATTCATATTTGCAGTGGTCGAAGACCATGCCTGAAAAAGCGCCGTAGATCCCTTCGTTTAGGTAATAATAATTCTTATTGTTCCTGAAGGTCCTGCCTATTACCTGCGTGACGAGTATCCCCGCCGGCCCCACCAGGAACCTGCCCGGTTCGGCCATAAACTTCACGTTCCTGTCAAATAGCGCTTTCATCTGGTGGCGTATCTGGCTTGCCATCCTTTCAAAATTTATGCCTATCTCGTTGTCGAAGTGCTGGATCGGAAACCCTCCGCCTATGTCGAGGATCTTTAGAGGCATGCCGCTCTTCTTTGCCTCTTTGAATATACCCGCTGATATCTCAATGGCCTGTAAATAATTCTCCACGTTGGTAGACTGCGAACCGACATGGAAGCTTACGCCCATAGGTTTTAAACCTAGGGCCTTTGCCTTCTTTAAGAGAAAGAATGCATGTTCAGGATCTGCGCCAAATTTAAGGGAGAGCTCTATTACACTCCCCTCATTCGCCACCTTTATCCTTACAAGGACATGGGCCTTGGGATACTGCTTGGCAATCTTGTAGAGCTCAGGCTCATTGTCAAAGGTCATGAGCCTCACCCTGCGCCTGCGGGCGGTTATTATATCCGCTTCGGTCTTTATTGTATTCGCAAATATTACTTTTCCGGGTGATGCGCCCAGGCGGATAACCTGCTTCATCTCTGCCGCGCTCGCTACGTCAAAATTGGCACCGAGCTTTACAAAGGTCTTGACTATGCTCGGATGGGGATTGGCCTTTATGGCATAATAAGGCGTTACCTCAGGCAGGCACTTGCGGAAACGCCTGTATTGTCTTTCAAGAACACAGCGCCTTATGATCATAAAAGGTGCGCGCTGCTTCTTGAGCATCTGCCTTATAAGATTCTCAACGCCGTTTATATGTGTCTTAGACTTTTGTGGTTTCGAGTGTAGTTGTACCTGGTTCAACTTTTGTCGCCCTTGCCCTCTCTCTTGGGTCTACCAAAAATGTGGTAAACTGCCACATATCTTCTTCGCTTGGTTTCTTGATATCAAATTTAGTGAATTTTGTATTAATATTCTTAAGCGGCGTCCAGTCCACGGCCTCCGAGATGAACGGTTTTATGTAAGGCTTGGAGACCTTAAGGACATACTCATGGTCCAGATCATCCGGCATCAGGAAGCCCTTAGTGGGATTCTCTATCATCCACATAGCGGCAGCTACTACTGATATCGCTACCTGTAGTGTAGTCGCCTGCTGGTGTGGAACGAGCTTGCGGGCAGTGTGGATATCCAGGATGCTGCCGCACCACCAGGATTTAAAGTCATGGCCCATAAGAAGGACACCAAGCTCATCGCGTCCGTCTATAATCTCGTCTGACATGATCCTCTGTCTCTCCTGCAGGTTAAACTGCCTCATCTCGAGTTCATGGAGTGAGTTTATGGCGGCATTGGACGGACAATATGCATAATGGACCGTAGGCCTGTAGACAGCTTTTCCGTCTTTCCAAACGGTAAGCCTGTCTGAAATACTGAAGGCCTCTCCATGCCTTATCACCATGCCTGTAATCTCCCCGCATGGAACCCATGAGCGGACCCATGTCTTCATACCCAGTGTCGTAAGGCATATCTGGTTCTTGGGGCCTACCTTGTGGAAAAATGCATTCTGCGGGACATATCTCTCGTGCGTCCCCCAGCCTAATTCCGCCGGCGCGACACCCTCTTCAAAGAAACCTTCTATGCTCCAGGTGTTTACAAATTCGTTTACCTCTTTCGGCTTATCTGTTATCTGCGTATCCCTTTCGCTTATGTGTATTGCCTTGACACCTGTTGTCTGGGCCAATTTAGCGAAGTTTTTATTCTCCAGCGCATTCTCTAAATCTGCCTTCCTTGGATCACCCGGTTTCTCTTTTAATATCTTGTTTGCAATACCGATAAGGGCATGTT
>JABMRJ010000067.1 GCA_013202745.1 Candidatus Omnitrophota bacterium | reverse complement strand
CCCCGAGAGAGTGGACAAAATGAAGCATAGAGTGGACAAAAGACCCCGGGGGAGTGGACATAATGTCCACTCCATATATAAGAGTTATGAAGAGAGTAAAGAAAAAAAGGATTTTCAAAGATTTAAAGGCATGTCTTCCCAAGACCACGCTCTCTTAAAAGACAAAGGAATCTTCTAGATATGTATTATATGCTCTGGAAGTTACTTAACACCCTATCCGAACGCCATATTTGGATGGAAGTTGAGCTGATTGCAGAAACCCGAAAAGCCATACTGGTCCGATTTGATAACCGAGACGCGTGGATTCCGAAAATATGGATTGTTGCGACTAAGGCAAGGAAAAGTGGTATTACGAGGCCGACAAAATTGGCCAAAAAAAGCTCAATCAAGATCTCAGAAACCCATTGGGCAAAGAAATTTTTGTAATATAAAATATAAAGGGGATAAAGCAAATAATCGACGACAATTTAGAACTAAAGAGCAGGAATTATTGCGAAAATGCAAGAAATTTTAAAATAATATGCAGCAAACAGGGGATATGCGTGTCTATATATATGAGGGGGGCAATTTTATCTGGCTATAATAAACTTGATAATAAGTAACCAAGGAGGTAAAATATGATTGAACTAAACAATGTTAATCGTAATCAATATGCATTTACAGGATTTGATATGCGCTACTCATACCAAAAGATAATATCGAAAATCGGCAATAAGCCATTCTACATAAACAAAGACAATAATTGCACTTTGTTTAAGGCTGATTGTCTTGAAGTAATGAGTACGATTCCCACGCGCTCCGTCGATATGATTTTTGCGGATCCCCCTTATTTTTTGTCAAACGGCGGCATGTCTTGCCATGCCGGCAAGCGTGTATCTGTTAATAAAGGAGATTGGGATAAATCTAAAGGCATAGAAGAAACGCACAAATTTAACATCGAATGGCTTAAAAAATGCCAGGACATACTAACCGATAATGGCACTATTTGGGTCAGTGGAACCTCGCACGTAATCTATTCCATTGGCTTTGCAATGCAACAACTGGGATTTAAAATTTTAAACGACATAGCATGGTTCAAAATAAATCCACCACCCAATCTATCTTGCAGATACTTCACCCACGCTACAGAGACAGTATTATGGGCAGCGAAAAACAAGCAAAGCAAACATTATTTCGATTATCCCTTGATGCGTAAGATGAATAATAATAAACAGATGCAATCTCTCTGGTCAATCACGGCCCCTAAGTCTGATGAAAAAGTATTTGGTAAACACCCTACTCAAAAACCCCTTGCACTTCTTGAGAGAATAATCCTAGCATCTACCCGAGAACGCGACATTATACTTGATCCCTTTACCGGATCTTCTACGACAGGCGTAGCTGCGTACAAGTTAGGGCGATATTTCATCGGCATAGACAATAACAAGGAATATCTAGATAAATCTATAAAGCGCCTAAATGCAGAATTCAAAAGCAGGCGGTATATAAAACAAGAAATAAAGAAAGTAGAGAAAGAACTTGAGTCGGTACGCCTATGATGAAAAAAGGTGGCACAGGTGGCGGTAAAACAATAACAGGATTAAGATTTGAATCAAGAATTACCTTAGAGAAAGCGATATCAGCTCTTCCTGGATATAGAGTTAAAAATGACAAAGTTCATTTTAAAAGCCGAAAAATCGCAGAATTTTACCCTAAACACAAGTTGTACAAAAATCTACTTGAATCACACAAAATCAATTACAAAAAGCTAATTTCCAAAAAACTCTTACCAGACGATGCAATTTTAATCATAAAGGACAAAACCCTTTTTATTATCGAGATTAAATTCCAAGGAGTTGCTGGCTCTGTAGACGAAAAGCTCCAAACATGTGACTTCAAAAACAAGCAATACAAAAAACTTCTCACCCCTTTAAAGATTGACGTTAAATATGTGTATGTCCTGAACAACTGGTTCGCGAAACCAGAGTATAAAGATGTATTAGCTTATATAAAATCAGTTGGCTGTTATTTCTTCTTCAATGAGTTACCGCTAAGCTTTTTAGATCTCCCAACCCCAACCTAAGCAAACCACAAAAGATTATGGCAAAATCAAATGGTATCATTAAAGATTTACAAGGAAGGTTAACCAAATTGACCTCAGTGAATATTTCTGACGAAAAGGGAAGAATCGATTTTTTAAGAGATCTTTTAGTAACTCTAAATAAATTTTTCTTTGAAAAGAGAGAAAAAAGTGAGATAAAAGAGTTAGAAAGCACACATTATAAAGGCAAACCTGATACGCTTACCGCGTGGAAGAGACATACGGAATTTCTAGCAATTTGGGATGATTACTCAGAAAAAATTCTATCTTTCATGTATCCAGAAGATAAGATTACAGTTTTAGCAGAAAGACTAAACGACATATTCAAAACAGCAAATTTTTTAAGAACTATTCCAAAGACTTTAGATCCAGATAAGAAGGATGCGCGTTTTGGTACTATGACGGGAAGAGAGTTTATCTTTATACGAATTGTTCACGCTTTGCAAGATTTTACACAGTTATTACCCGAGGTTGATTCTAAATTTGCTAAAAAATTACGAAAAAAATTCGGAAAAATTCCTACCGCTAATGAATTAAAAGATAAAACACAAGCATTAGAGTTTTTGACGATTCTTGACGGAGCCGATAGAAATGTTGATGAAAGGATAAGATATATTACAGACGTTTCAAATTCTCTCATAGACAAATTCAACGCAGATGCTTTCTTGATATTTGATAAATGCAAAGGTGATGCAAAATCTATATATGAAATTCTAACAAGCTTTACAGGGATTGCTTCAAAAAAAGCGAATATGGTATTACGGGATTTTTACGAATATGGTCTTTGGGTGTATAAGAATAATTTGGAGAGCATCAACATAATAGCTGATAATCGAATCATGAGAATTGCATTAAGGACAGGCATAATTCAGTTCTCATTACCGAAATTATTAAATGATCTTTTAGACCAATATGATTACCAATATATGATGGCCGTTAAATGCACAGAAGAGGCTTTCCGAAAAGTTTGGTTTAAATGTAAAGAGCTGAATAAGGGAAAAGGTAT
>JABMRJ010000066.1 GCA_013202745.1 Candidatus Omnitrophota bacterium | reverse complement strand
GACGGAAGGGAGAGGGAGTTTCCGATTGTAAGCTATAAGATCTCCAGAAACGGGAAATTTTTTAGAGAACCCAAGAGGGTGGGTTTGGATCTGGAGGAGTTCGAGGGTAAGATAAACTTTGCTGTCAAAGACCTGGAGGTCTTTAGATTTATACACTGGTCAACGAGGGGAGGAAAGGCGCCTAAGGAGATATATTTTAACACTGCCAGCGAGACGAGGCCGAGCATTTATCTTTACTCGCTTAAAAGGGCATCAGGTGGGGGTGAAGAGAAACCTGAACACACCAGGGCAGCAGTGAGGCATAGGCTCAACATAACGAGGGCGCTTCTAAGATACGGCGTTAAGGGTTTCCCCAAGACATACGGCGACGGCGTCAGAGGGATATGCTATTGGATCTTGGATAAAGATAAAAACCCCATTCTGCCTATTGCCGGTTATAAGATATTTGAAGGGAATGATTTTCTTGGTAGAAATGAGTCCCCGCTTTACGGCTTCGGATTGCTGCAGTATGAAGAAGGTAGTTACCCGACAGTCACAAAGATGGAAGATTATGACAAAGCCTTAGCGGCGATGAAACTCATCTACTGGCTGGCCAGCGGCGAAGGTAGTGAAATAGGCAATTTTGTTTATGCCGGCCCAAAGGCAATGGTCAGTCTTTATAACTATGGCGGCAGGATCAGACATTATCTGCGGGGCGGGGTAGAGAATGAGTATGTATTCCGGCAGAGAACGATACTCAAGGACAGCTCTAAGGGGATCGTTTATTGGAGACTCGATGATCACGGAAGACCGATAGAGCCTTTGAACGGTTATGTCCTCGTAGAAAAAGGTAAATTCCTAAAACGCGCTGAGATTAGAAATATCAAAAGGGAAGATCTACCTACCGAGCGGCCGAATATCTCCATGGGAGATGCTGCAGCGGAAGATATCCCGCACGAACAAAAAGGCGGCCTCATTTTTACGGCCCTCGGCACAGGCACGGTATCATGGTGGGCTCCGCTTGTAATATTAGCCCTTATGCTCCTAAACGACTTAATCTATGAAATAACCCACAGCGATAAATACTACGAAGCACTCCTAAAGAGCCACCCATGGCTTGCAAAGGTATGTAAATTCCTCTCCGACAAAGGCCTCGTATATCAAAGATACCACAAATACTTCCCTAAGTTTATATCTAAACATATCCACACATTCATATTGTCAATAATTGATATATTAACCAGAATAAAAATAAAATTCCAAAGCCCGGTTGTCTATGTTGTTACTACTACAGGTGAAAAGATACGAGCCGGTTTTCAGTTGCCGATCGATATTGCTGTGATGATGTCGGGTGAAGATCAGGAAGACGGTCAGGAAGGATATAAAAAAGACAGGTTTACCCCGGCAGCATCTGGAGCTGGAGCAGAAGAAGACTTTGTTCCCGAACCAAACAAATATGAGGCATACATTTTGCATGAGCTAGAGCGTTTCGGGCCGCAGACAGCGGATGCTATAAATCACGGGCCGATACGGAGTGTGCCAATTGAGGATTATTATGTAACCGTGATACGTGAGATTCTTAAATTGATTAGTAACGAAAGAAAAGCCATATCATTCCTTAACTATGTCCGGCATATTAAAGAATGCACACCTTTTGAAACACTTACACCACAAGAGATAAAAGAGAGACCGCTCTTTATCCTATTCTATCCTGCTGCTGAACGGGATATCGGAACAGGGGCGCTGCCGTACAATATGCTTTCTCTGGCAAGTTGCCTTAAGGCAGAAGATATAAATGTTGTATTGGCACCTATCCCTCACAGATTCGGTGTCACTTCATTCGTGGAAGGTACCGTTACCGCTCAAGAACAATATCATCATTTATACAATTGGACGTGTATGATTGTGGAACGCTATATAGGTATATTAACGGAACTCGGTTTATCAAAAGAAGAGGCACACAGAAAACTCAACTTTGGTGTCTCCATGCTCCATTCGACCTACATAGATGGATTGACAGTGGTTGATGTGCTTAGACAGGGTTTTCCAGAATCACGGGTATATGCGGGTGGTCCGCTTGTTTCCGCTGACCATGAGCTGGCCCTCAAAGAGATGTGCGGTAATATTCCTAATCCTCCGCATGTCATCATCAATGGAGAGGCAGAGCTGGTGCTTCCTCCCCTTGTCCATTTACTTGACAATCTCGATGGAAAAAAACCGTTAGGCCAATCACATATAGATAGATTGTCCAAATTTCATGGAATAGCTACTTCTTTTGCGGGCCAGGCCCACCGTTTTGAATATGAGACCAGAAATACCCTCACCGAATCTAAAATGAACAATCTGCCACTCTCTCCGGAGATTGTAGCCGGTAGCCAGGGTATATATCTTGTTCCTGAGCGAGGATGCATGTATCGTTGCTTTTTCTGCTCGCAGACCATGCCCCATGGAGTGCGGATGCCCGATGCGGAGAAGATATTAGCGGATTTACGCGCATTAGACCAGGCTGTTGGCGAATATAGTAGTTTATTTATAAGAGGGGTAAGAGAAGGCGAATTAGCACCGCTTATATCATGGCCGCTTGCAGGAAAGGAAAAGGCCTTTGTTTATCAGCTTGCCTGTGCCATGTTACATCTGGTTGACGGAGGTTCTATCGAGACTTTAACCGGGTTCCCGCGGCTAATTATAGACTACCTTGTGAAATTAGATAAGGAAGGCAAGCTGAAAAATAATATCGAGACATGTAGAGAGATGTTCGGTAAATTGCGCGAAGCCACTACTTCTAATAAGCTTCTTGCTGCGATAAACTTGATCGCACATGGTCTGCTTTTGGAAGGGAAAGCAACTGTTATTTTTGAAGATAGTGGCTTCCTACAGAAACGAGATACAGCGCTTGTGGTCCTGCGGAAGTTGCGTGACAATCCTCTTAAATCAATTCGCCTGGGACGTTTTCAGGCACATCTAAAGGATTTTGATACAAAAGACGGTGGTTTCGACAGTGAAATGGCATCTTTGATAAGCCAAGTTTTTAAGGATGAAAATGAAGGCGTTGCTTTCGGCCTTGAAAGTGGAAGCAATAAAGCGCTTCGGGACTGGGGTAAAGGGTTTACCTGGGAAGATGCTTATCAGCGCATCATCTGCCTTACCAAGCACGGAGTAAATGTGTTTGTCAATATTATTCTTTCACGGGCCGAGAGTACACCACAGGAGATTATCGAATCGCTTGGTAACATCGCATATCTACTTGCTACAGTACCGAGTGTCAATATTATATTTACAGCAACATACCTTACACCGTTAAGAGGGTCGCGCGCCGGAAGGCGGTTTGACAGCAATATACATAAGGGTTTGCATATAGATAGCTGGGCTAACCAATATCTCGAAAAACAGATCTTCTTATTCGAATTTCCTACAGATCCGATAGCTGCCAGAGTGCTGGGGGGATGACTATGCTGATTTGAGTAGATGTATCTCCATAACTAAATCCAACAAAGAGATTATAAGGCAGTTCAGAGAGACGATGAGGCATCTTCTTAAGGCGGCAGAGGCAGCCCACCATAAAGATCTACCCGAGATACGCAGAATGTACGAGGAAAAAGAGCGCCTTATCAAGGAGACACTGGGAGAAGAAGCTGTTGCCGAGGGACCTGCAGCGCCGCAAAGAGTGCTTCCTGAACCTGAAGTCGAATTTACCGGCAAAAGGCTGTTTACACAAAGCGGCAAGTTGCGGACAGGCGCCTGTGAGCATCTTCGTAAAGCGGTAGAACCGTACCTTGGTGGTCTTTCTGACCGCGTCACAGTCCTGGAGATCAATGTCAATGAGCGGGATGAAATGGGTTATGATTATAATGAAGATGAATGTAGATTAACCCTTAAGTTAATAAGCCGGCCGCGAAATGAGAAGCAGGCACGCAGGGCCGCGGAGATAATTGGTGAACTCATAGCTAAGTTTATTCGCGAACATCCTCGGGCACTCTCGAGGCCTATACAGGTCACAACAAAAGAGCATCCAGAAAAAGATAGAGCTTTGGTAGCGGAACCCTGCAAAGCAGAAAAGAGTCAGATTCGACCTCCAGAGTTGAATATTGAGCTTGCTGGGACAAGCCCCCGGGCTTTTTCTAATTTGATGGATGAATTGGTTATATTGGCAACCAGAATAAATAGATTAGAAAAAGTGGATATGCACAAGGCATTATCGCTTGCGCGCGTAATAAATCCGCAGTTTGGAAGAGATCTTTCAGATGGAGACCTGCATGCAGCAGATTTAAATCTCTTTTCAAATTTTATGAGAGAAGCGATCCATACGGTCTTTATGCCTGCAGGGCTACTTTTTAATATACATTTCATAGGCAGTGAAACCGAAATACGGGTTTATTATGCATATATAATGGGCGATACCTGGCAACGGCATGATTATATATTGGACAGATCCATATGGACAGCAGATATAAAGTGGATTAAGACACCCCCAAACACCATAGGTATATCGATTGATCAATATGCATTTGTGGATCCCAAAACCACGGAGGAAAGCAGTAATAAGATGTACGCAGCCCTTATGGGCAAACCGATGCCTGAGTTGCCTCCCTGCCTACAAACTTTGAAAGAATGGCTTGGCAAGGCCGATGTCACCAAGAAGATGTATCACAAGCTCTTTACGGCAGACCGAAACCTTCAGGAAGAGATGAGGCATGCCAAGGATCACCTTTTTACAATACTACGATTTCAGTCTAAAGTGTCTATCGATCGTGCATTTACATTGAAGGTCGTAGAAGCAATCCTTAAGCCCGACTCACCCCAATTCTCCTTTTACTGGGACGATCCTGAATTTCAGAAGGGAAATGTCCAGATGATATTTGCTAATGTCATTGTAGAATATGCAGCACAGTTAGGAGGCCTTATCGCCGAAATGGAGAATCATATGAAGAATGGCCGGCCTGATCTTGCATATATAGCATTCCTTGACTTTTACACCATTGCACTACTACGGGACGAAAAGAGAAGAGCAACCGATGGTAAGACATTCGACCTACATAGTGACGTTGCCACCTGCTTTTTAGGAAGTTTAGAAATGTGTGGTTTTGCAATAGATCAAGCCATTGATGTCATTCAACGAGGGACTGAACACCCTGCCAATCGCGCATTAAGCTTACTTAAACAGATATACGAAGCCAATTACTGCACAGACGAAGAGAGGATTAAGCTTCTTGAGGGCGAACAGGATGGCTTTACTTCAAGACCTAAGGCCGTACAGTTGTATGAAGAATTTGAAGACAAATTCCCCGAGAATCTTAAAGGTGACGATGAGGCTAAATTTAATCCAAGATTAATAGAAAGATGGATTAGGCTTGTAGAGGAAGAAAGGATAGATGAATTCAATGCCGCCGTAGATAATTTTTACAGCAGCCACGGAAGGACACCGTTTGATTGGGAAGTAAAGGCGCTGGATGAGTTACGGCATAGAATTCTCGAAATAACCGGCAGAGGTGAGCAAAGAAGCAATTTCGCCTTTATAAGAGAAGAACCCGAAGATGGGGACGATCCACTTGGTGCCACCCCGCAAGACAAAGAACCCCCTAAATCGACCGCATCCGGGAGTATATGGGTAGGATCATTTTTATTAGTAACAGCGATTATTCTCTTCCCACTTGAAATATGCGGCATCTTATCATCCGGGCCTATATTTAAATTTGCCTTTGCAGGTACGATACTGACCATCCATGCGCACGTTGTATATGGCTCTCTTAATCTCCTTACGCCCAATGATATACCAGAGGATGCATTTAGCGACCATAGAGAGTTTGCCCATTACAATGGTGTCGGAAACCTAATAGTAGATATACTAAAGGCCCTATTTACCTTGCGCATAAATAAGCTCTTTGCATTAATAACACACGAACCTGGACATATCTTTGGTAGAAGTGACTTCTTTGCCTATACTTTCCAGACCCTATTGTTACTCCTAACGAGCCATAAGTTGTATCACTCCTTTAGTCATACTACCCTTTTAATACTATTATTCGTAATGCCCTCACTCTTGATCCTCTCTTATTTCATCGAGCGGATTAGAGACGGTTCCCGATCTGTTCAGGAAAGTGCCCCTGAGCCTGTTCAGGAAGGTGCGCCCCAAGAGAGTCTGCACTGGCCGCTCGATGACGACTCATTTGACATGATAGTCTCGTGCAAGTCTATATTGTTTGGATCTACCAAGTTATTCATGAATGCCTGGGTATATGATAGAGACTATCTACACCATGGGATCGATGGTTACAATAAGATGTTAAGGCTTAAGAAGAAGATAGTTCCCTATATAAAAGAGCGGCAGGGGGCGCGTCCGGGGGAGAGGTTCTCTCTTCTCGATCTCGGCTCAGGCAGGGCGATACTATTCGATGAGCTGGCAGAGACTCAAGGCATAGACCACGGAAATCTGGCCCTTACAGGCGTCGATCACCCGGATGATGAAGGTGTCTGGAGTAAATATAACCTTCCTATAAAAGATAGGGCCGGCCATTTAGCCGGGATGGAGTTTGAGTATTTCGACTTCTTTGAAGGCCTGATTTCAGAAGAATGGAGGGTAAGATGCTTTATAAAAGAACTCCTAAGGGTACTTAAACCGGGCGGGATTGCGCACATTAATGTCCTTAAATTATCCGAAAGGCAGAAGGGCATTATCAAAAAAGTTGTTGAGGCAAGCAAGAGACCGGCCTCCGTATCATTTACCGCAGAGACCTTACATGTTAAGTTGGAGGATCAGCCCGCCAAAGATGAGCTTTTTGCTGTAACCGCAGAAGGCCCGGACAAGGAGCCATCGCGGTTAGACAGGTTTGAATCTTACCTTATGGAGATGAGGTCTATAGACATATTGATTTATACGGCAATTACAATAGTCTTCTCTGAGCTCCTCTTTTTCCCGATAAGATTCAGCCTGCCTGCCAGGATTATTCTTGCGGTTGGAATATCGGCCTTTGTAAGTTCCGTACTCTATAAATCTATGCGTCGTTTCCAAGATAAGAAGGCTAAATCCACCATATCCGGGACGGCCTGGACAGGAGTGGGAGCGTTAGTCTTTGCGGGTGTAGTTGGGGCTATTTGGCCGAATCTTTCATTAGGGCTTTTTGCAGCAGGCATACTTATGTTAGTAAGATCATGGGTCGGCCGAAAAAAATTGGATGAGATAAGGACTCAAGATACGCGCGCGCCGGATAGGGGTAGATCCATATTCTCTGATAAACGCCCCACCGCAGAAGCTGATATAGAAGAAAGAAAAATTACCTATCACGAAAAATCCCACCTTGGAAAGATTACAGATCCTCTACACGAACGATTACACCTCATTTTTAATACAGAGAACGAATACATCGTTTACCCATTACAGGCCGCTATATTTACCGGAATCTTTACACCTCTATTTTACTATCTCGGCATCTCTTCTCTTTTGGCTATACCTGTATTTACACTGGCAGGATTTCTTGGAGATGGCCGCATAAGAGAGAAGATTGATGGGCTGTACGGAACATTGCATTCAGGAAGTGATACCCAAATAACTGAGATACTGAACATGAGGGCTAGGAGTCTGGGGACCCGCACCGAGATCTTTTACAAAAGAGGCTGCGTAAAGGCAGATGAGCAGTTTCCAGAAGAAGTTATCAGGCGCCTATGGAAATTTGGCGGAAAGGCGGTTTTGGTTACCTGTGAAGGTTCCCATGAATTAGGAAATACAGAGGCAGTTGTAAGGAAGCTTGAATCAGCCGGTTTTGAGGTAGCCCTTATTGAAGAAATAAGCGCGGATGAGCATTATGCTGAAGGGGTGGATAGAAGAATAAAAGTTCTTAAAAAAGACCATTCTGATTTTAGCAGCCCAGACTTTATTGTCGGTCTAGGGGGTGGAGTGGCCATGGACTTTGCAAAATCGGTAGCCATAGCCATGGGCCATGATGAAAGTTTTGTCGATTTTATCCCTTATCGCGATTCTCAACAAGGGAAAGAAAAAGAGGTTGATCCTAACAGGACCCTTCCCGCAGTCCTTATTCCTTCTAACCCCGGGACGTCCGCAGAGATTAATCGTAAGATAATCATTAAATGTAAGGATAGGCGTAGAATTCAAGAGGGGCTTACTAAGAAGGGGCTTCCCCATCCGAGCTTAGCTATTATTGACCCTCTCTTAGGGGAGACGGTTCCACCGAGGCTCTTTGCACAGTCTGTGACCGATATGCTCAGCGCCGCGATTGAATACGCTGTCTATTATGACGTTCACGGCGGGAGGCTTAGATCCGAAGGGTTGGTCAATCAACTTACAGCAATAAGATTTATGAGCCAGACCCTGCCTTTATTAGAAAGCTTGGCACAAGGTGAAGAGGATTTAGCCGGTGAGGTCTCTGTCAATATATACCTTGCCGAATTGCTTAAGGGGATGGGTATAGCCAACACATTATTGCCGCATCGGCTCTCCTATCCATTAACTACACAGTTCAGAATCCCCCACAATATAGCGGTTAGCGTAGGACTCTTCCCATGGGTAGAGACAGCCTCTTTAGAGCAGAAGAGGATCTTTGCCCTCATTGGGGAGATCTTTAATCCTGAGGTGGGTCGGTTTGATGCCGGCACCAAGGCTAAACGCGCCTGCCAAGCCATTCAGGATTATTTAGACCGAATCTCCTTCCTCTGGGGTTATGAGTGGAAGGACTTAAAAGGATTAGAAGAAGCGATACCTCAGATGATAGAAGATGTGCTTAAGAGTTCATTGCTTAAGGAAGATCCGCTTGGGACGCGTAGAGATATCCCTGATATTATTGAGGAGCTTTATAAGAAGGGTTTAGGGAGGGTTAGAGAAAGGGAATATTTGACCTATTCATCATTCCAAGAAGACCCGGATTCACTCTTGGCCGGTTCAGCGGAAGGCAGGGTTAAAGAGAGTATATATGTAGAAGTAGAAAAAGGTAAAAGCCTCATGGGGGCTATAAAAGAGGCGATTAAAGAACGCAATATTCATAAAGCCGATATCATTGGGTGTCAGGGTAAACTGGCAAAAGGGGTATTCAGGAACCTTAGGAGGGTTCCTCTCTCAGGAAAGATTACCGATAGAGACCGCCTCTTCTTTGAGGTTACCGGGCCACTGACAGTAGTTTCATTGATCGGACATTGCTTCCCGGATAAGGACGGAGAATCTGTAATCCACATCCATTTTTCTGCGAAGACTGAAAATAGAGAGCTATTAGGCGGACACCTGACAGATGATACTATTGCGGGAGAGGGAATAATCATTCGTATAGACGTACTTACAGAAGATACCCCTGTCATATCAGGGAAAAATATCAAGACCGGCCAGGACGATACCTTCTTCCCGACGACTGATAGAGCTCCGGGGCGTTTAGAGAAAGACGGCCAAAGAACAATACATGCCAGGGCAAAGATAGGGGTAAATCTTTATGATGCCCTTTACGAGATAGCCGAGAAGCATAATATTCAAAGAGGTTATATCTTATACGACGTCGGCGCCCTCCAGGCGGCGATAAAAGAAGGCGAACAGAGAATAGAGAGGCCGTTGGAGCTGGTTTCATTAGAGGGAGAGATTTCCCGGGACAATGAAGGAAGGCCCGTAATAAATGCCCGGTTCTGCGCATCCACGGTAGAAGGGGATCGAGTGATTACCGTCAGCGGAGACGTGGGCGAATGGAGGCTTATTACCGGAATCAAGGGGGTTATACGGGTTGGGGAGTCTTATGATGAGCTGATAGCTTCGCTGCTAAGAGATATGATATCGCCTCAATCTGAATTGGAGACTAAGAGAGCCTCCCTGGAGGAGTTAAATCTTTTATTATTCAAGTTTGGATTAGGCAAAAGAACTGAGGAGATAGCGGGCTTTTTTGAAGAAGGACTTTTGGACAATGATATAAACACCGAAGTCGCAAATCTAATCTCTTTTAATGAGGAGAAGTTTAATCCTGAGATCAGGGCTCGATTGCAGAGAGCGATGCTAAACTCTCCTAAAAGATATATATGGGGCAAGGCTATATACCCGCTTATCTATAGTAAAGCAGGGAGGTTGGCTATACCCATTTTCTTAAGGCGCCAGCTGGAAGATGAAAATATCGATGTGCGGGCAGAGCTTGAGGCAGAGCGCACTTTAGAGAGGGTCGGTTTAACGATTGAGGAAATAGAGGAAGTCTATAGGTTACTTGAAGAAAGAGATTTAGAAAGGATAGAGAGATGGAGTTTAAATGAGTATATTAAGATGGCAGGGAAGTCAGAAGAATTCATTGAAAACGGCGACTTATTTAGTGCAAATTTAATCCTTTACCTTTGTTGCGATTTCCTATTAGAGACTGAGGGGCTTAGTTATGAAGAGACAAAGACGCTATTTGACAAGACCCGCCAAGGTTTAATCTTTCTTGGAGAGACTTATCGAAAGAGAGGAGAAGCCCCCTCTTTCGAACGCGTGAAAAATCAGGCCTTGGCAATCGCCAAGACTGTTCAATCCACCATATCCGGCGTGGCATGGGTGGCGGTTGGGGCGTGGGTTTTTGCGGGTGTTGTTGCAGCTATCTGGCCGAATCTTTCATTAGGGCTTCTTGCCACAGGCGTACTTATGTTCATGAGGGCATGGGTTGGCCGGAAGAGATTGGATGAGATAAGGACTCAAGATACGCGCGCGCCGGATAGAGGAAGGTCCATATTTTCTGACAAACGTCCTACCGCAGAAGCTGATATAGAAGAAAGAAAAATTACCTATCACGAAAAATCCCTCCTTGGAAAGATTGTAGATTTTCCGCATGAATTATTACACCTTATCCTAAAGACAAAGAGCAACCGCATCGTTTACCCGTTGCAAGTAATATTATTTACTGGGATTCTTACGTCTCTATTTTACTGTCTCGGTATCTTTTCTTTCTCGCCATACATATTAGCATTATCAGCGGTACCGGTTTTACCTGTAAAGGATGTAAATCAAAAAAGTAGGGATAGAGAGAGCCGGTTAATTAGAAGGGCCTTTCCTGGCCAACCCAAAGCGAGAGAGATTTATAAGAGATGGAGTGAGAATAGGCGGCAATTTAATCTTGAATGGGTTAAGAAATTGATTACGTTAATGAAGGCTGAAGACTTAGATTGGGAAGTTAGGAAATTTGCATCTCTGGCCTTAGAAGCGCAGTTGTGCAAAATTCCTCCACTAAGGAACGGAAGGCTTACAACCAATGCAAAGATTCTCCTTAAGGAGTTGGGGGTTATTGATGAGACTGATGCGGCCGTTGAACTTGTAAATACCTATTCTCTGGCAAGGGAGGGCTATCCCGTAGATACACCAGAATCATTTGCCAGAAGCCTCTGGATAAGGGTAAGGCAAGGCCGGTGGGCCTATAGGCCATTTGAGGAAGATAAAGGAGGAGAAAGTCGCAGGATTGAGAATCTAAAGGATATCATCTGGCGAATAGGAAATGTTAGGAGTATGGTCCTATTCCGTTATGTCATAACCCCTGAAGAGATAATTAGTCGATTGGAAGAACTTTCGTTTCAGCATGAAAGATACGATAGTTCCGGCACAGAAACTCATGAAAGATATCCAAGGAAGAAAAAAATCGCTAAAGATATTATAAAAGATTTACCCGATTTAGAAAGAGGGGTTGTAAAACTTATAATAGAGAATGGCTACTTCTATCAAACTAAAAAAGAGACATCCCGTCGTTGTCACGACCTTATCAGCCATCCTACCCACTTTCCTGATCCGAACCGCACTGCAGAGACGCGAGGCATTATTGTTCAAGTTCCTGGCGGTAGAGAGATAGAGATAAAAGGGACCGGCTTTCAAGAAGGCAATCCCGTTTATATATATTATGATGACATAAAGGTTACCCCTGGCCATGTCATCTATGGGTTCAATAGTACAACCCTGGTTCTAATTGAATATTGGTATTCCCTTCGCCTGGCCCAATTATTCAGGTGGCTGTTTAGAAGAGATCCACCCATGGATTTTACTGTGGATTACTGGAATGGCGACCGCATAAATGTAAGAGGCCAAACCCCCACCCAAGAGGAGTATTTTAGCAGACGTAAATACTGGCCCCATCCTCCCGCTCTTATTCCGGATCAAGCTTATGATGAGCAAAGAAGGAGGATGGAGATAGTGGTGGCTGACGAGAAGAAAATATCCCCTTCTGAGCTTAATATGGGCCCAACGCAGCTTACTTCTGAATTTTGCAGGTCTTACAGAATTGCCCAATTACTTATTGTAGGTTCAAGCGTTGACCGCATCAGGCATCTACTTAGATTTAGAACAGGCGATGGTCCTCAGGCCTACTTGAAAGATATAGGTATGAAAACACCGGATAAAGAGGATGAACGGCGATTTTTGGATGAAGTGCTTGAAGGGCTCTTTGGGACTTACCATCCACCAGCTGCCCCTTATAAAGATGCTGTTCAATATTGGAATGCTGCTATGGAGAATCCTTTAAATAGAAGGCAGGCCAGGCAACAGATGGACAGGATTATAGAGGAAGCAGGTCTGTGGATGGGGTTCTTATGGGGTATAGGTGGTACAACCCGAGGCGAAGCTGTCACAGATAGGAATACAGGAATAACCCGCCTTGGCACAGAAGAAGGATTTTCTATTTCTTTACCAGTCTTCCATGATTTTGACAAGTTAGATGTACCACTTGGACACACAAAAAAGATAACCCTCAATTTTAATCCGGATAATTTATATACGGATTTAAAGGCTTTGTCAAATACGATTCAAAGAATCGCCAGCCTTTACAATATTAGCCCCAGGCAGATTAATGTTTATAAAAGGCAACTACGTAAGGCCATTGCACGTTCTTTCACTCACACTGTTAGGGCTATAGCTAAAGATAAAGAGTTTGCAAGTCAGTTCCATCCGCAATACAGGAAACGCCTTTTGGCTTCTGTAAATATATTATTAATAGAAGGAGGGCCTAAAGAACTACAATTTATACTCGATTCCGTTGATGATCTCAGTCTCTTATCTACCATCTCTGCTACTGCCAAGACTGCACTTCTTGTAATATGGGCATTTGCAGCCATCTTTGCCATATCTACGCCAGTTTTTTCATTAGGGCCAGTTTTTTCATTAGGGCTTGTTGCGGCAGGCGCGCTTATGTTCATAAGGTCATGGATCGGCTGGAATAGACTAGGCAGGAAAAGCAGAGTAGAAGAGCAAAGAACGGATGATATTTCTAAAAAGAAGATCGATGGTTTGGGTATGCGGAGTGGTAGAGTTATGCAAAACTGGTTTAAGGTATTATTAAGCTTTATTAGTAGAGAAAAAGAACAGCTGGAATCGGCTGAAAAAGCCGACAGTAAAATTCCTGCTGGGGGCCAAGATCAGCATGAATTGGGCGGCTTTCAATGGGGGAGCCTGCTCTTGGCCGGGTTTAAGATAAATATGACATGGCCGATTTCGGCGATAACCGCGATACTTACGCTTTATTACTTTCTCTTTAGAGTCCGCCCATATGTAAAAGTGTATCGTAGGTTTGGCAAAGATAAGGGGTACTTAAGATTAGTCTTGGAGAGAGTCGGGTATGACCTTGAAAACATCTTTTGCTTATTAATGGATTTCATTCTCTTTAGAAAGAGGGTTGTAAAGGAGGGAGATGTTGTAGAGGGGCATAGGTTGGCAAAGCTTATCGCCTTGGGATATAAAGAAGCCGGTTTTGGAGATGTCTTCAGGGCAGAAAGCCCCATGGGAGATGTAGCGATTAAGGTTGTTACTCCATATCTGCCGGAATATAGAAAGAAGAAGAGAGACTTAAGGAGAGAATTTAGATTGGCGCACAGGATATCGATGTCTGAAGTCATATCCAAGAATATAGTATTGACATTCTGGCTTACGGGATTCGGCAGAAATTTGTGCATGTTTATGGAATATGTTGAGAGCATATTCGGCAGGGATGTCCGGCCAGATTTGGAAAAGGCGGTAGAGAGACGAAAGCTCTCCATGTGTGAGAAGATAAGGATATTTATACAGACAGCAATAGCATTGAGCTACTTCCATGCCCGAGAGATAGTCCACGGGGATATAAAACCGAAGAATATACTGATCTCAAAAGACGGCGTAGTGAAGCTGGTCGATTTCGGCATGGCCCGGCGGCATAAATTTGGGGCCCCAGGGAAGATGGTAGGAAGGAGGCGGGGAACGAAAGATTACATGGCTCCGGAACAACGCAGAGGCGAAGCCCCAACCCCCATGTCAGATATCTTCTCTTTAGGTATAGCTATGCATCAATTATTTCCCAAACCCCCCACCCGTCTTAAATGGGTAATCTCAAAATGTATGAGTAAAAAGCCTGAGAATAGATATGCATCCGCATGGGAGCTATTGGAGGATTTAAGAAAGCTGGGTATAAAAATAGGCGACGAATCTGTAGTCTGGGATGAACTGCAGCAGAGCAATGATAATGGAGGCGACGGGTTTATCGTATCCAAAAGAGGCAAGGCGCCTGAGGAGTTACAGAAACTTAGAACCGAAGAGAGGCAGAAGCTTGCTCCCGTTAGTATACCGAATTTTAACGAGATAAGGGCCTACATAGAAGCTAAGATAAGCGAATTTGAAGAGAGAGCGGCTAAGGCAAAGACGCCCTGGGAGAAAGAAAATCTGCCGAAGTATCTGGAGCAAGCAAGGGAGGCATTGGCAAGGCTTATCCGCATATATGAGGGCGGGAGAATCTACTCATTCAAGGCCATTGTATACGCAAAGGAGGATTACGCGCTGGGTTACGGGGATGAAGAGGAGATAGGCATAGCAGAGGAACTTCTGGACATAGATATGGGGCTATTAGCAGAATTATTATTCCATGAAGCCATATGTTTTAAAGCCGATCACTCACAGGCAAGGGAGATGCAACAATACTTGTTTACTGATAATTATGCAAAAGTAGAGAGGGGCCGCGGTGAAAACGTACTTAAGATTATACTTCGCAATCTCATAGATAGATTAGCCCGGACCAGAGACGGTATTGATTACCTAAGCATGATGCAGGAGGTTGTTGAAAGACATAAAGGGGTTAAACCAATTTTTACCGATGAGAGTGAATACCTCGATGATTTTCCTTATGACCATAGCCAGCGGAAGAGTGAATTAAAGGATATGTTAGAAACGGAAGATATCTTTGTCTTTCACGGCCAGTTTATGCCACTTAGATTAATAGCTGATTTCTTTGTCAAGACCGAAGAAAAGAAAGGGCAGCAAAAGGGACAATTTAAGGTGGCCATTGACAGGGAACACGGCTTAATCGGCGTATGGGATATTCCTGAAGAGTTAAATAATAAGATTAAAATCATGATGAAGGATATCGAAGGGCCGATTCTATTAGATATAGCCCCGTTTGCCTATTCAGCCGCGCTTTATGTAAGAGGATATGAGGCCGCAGGGCATATTATAGAGAATCTTATACATAAGAATGCGT
>JABMRJ010000065.1 GCA_013202745.1 Candidatus Omnitrophota bacterium | reverse complement strand
TCTTGCAGCGTTCGCGGTCAGTCGGTATGTGCTCCTTGGCCAGCCAGTATGTAGACTTATCTATAAACCTCTTGTCGAGAAGGTCTTTTCTGCATAGAAAGCTTATGATGCTTACTATGCTTATACCACCAAAATATATTATAAGTAATATAATAGTAGTGGGTATGATACTAAGCTTTTTGGCGAAGAGCATCCAGTACTTGTATATAGTCTTAAATATACTCATGTTTATATAGACAATGAGCCCCTCAAGGCCCTTATATCCTTTAATTTATTGGATTTAATATAATACCCCAAATCCTTTATTATTTCAATACTTTTGTCTGGATAGACGAAATTGGCCGTACCGAGCGCTATGGCCGTTGACCCGCATATAATAAACTCTATAGCATCATCGGGTGTCATTATACCGCCCATCCCTATAATAGGTATATCTACGCTGTTATAGACATCCCATACAGCCTTGAGGGCCATAGGTTTTATAGCCGGACCACTCAGGCCCCCTATTACATTACCGAGCATCGGCCTTCTCGTATCGGTATCTACTGCCATACCCATATACGTATTTACTAAAGAGACGGCATCTGATCCGGCATCTTTCACGGCCCTTGCTATCTCTGTTATGTCAGTTACATTGGGGGTAAGCTTGGTTATAATCGTAAGGCGGGTCGCGCTCCTTACTGCCTTTATGGCCTTATATGCAAGTCTCTTATCCTGTGAGAATAGTTTTGCCTGTTTTTCTTTTTTCGTCTTATAATCTGCCAGGTTTGGGCAGGATATATTGACCTCTATGCCGGAAACCCCTTTTGCTCTATCTAGTCTCTTTGCAAGCTTCTTAAATGACACTATGTCCTCTGCGCCAATGCTTACTATGACAGGTATCCCTATCTTTCTTAAGAATGGGAGTTTCTCTTCGATAAATGCCTCTACCCCGTCATTCTCTAGGCCTATGGAATTCAGCATCCCCGATGCGGTCTCCGCTATCCTCGGTGTTAAGTTTCCTATGCGGGGCCCGAGTGTTATGGTCTTCGTCACTATAGCGCCCAGCGCTTTTAAGTCTATGAGATCCGCGTACTCTTTTCCATAGCCAAATGTCCCTGATGCCACCATCACGGGATTCTTCATCCGTATCTTGCCTATCTTTACTGAAAGATTCTTATTCATTTTTGCCATATTATATCCTCTGCATTAAATACCGGCCCGTCTTTGCAGGCCATCTTGATCCCTTTTACTGTATTGACTGCGCAGCCAAGACAGACGCCTGTACCGCATGCCATGCGCTCTTCAAAAGATACCTGGCATTCTATGCTATTTATCCTTGCTATACCGGCTGCGGCCATCAGCATATCCTTTGGCCCGCATGCATATATCATAGCCGGTTCATATGCGCCTATTATCGCCTCATCTTTTAATAGGTCCGTGGCAAACCCCTTATAGCCTTTAGATCCGTCTTCTGTCGCTATCCGCACTTCTATTCCCAGCGCCTTAAACTGTTCTACGCCTACTAAGTGGCTCCTCGTCTTTGCCCCTATTAATACCATGGTCTTTAGCCTTCTTATCTTTAGCTCCTCTGCCAGCGCAAGAAGGGGCGCAACACCTATACCCCCGCCTATCAGTATATTGATCAACCGCGCGCTCTTATCTATATTAAAACCATTGCCGAGGGGGCCTATTATATCCAGCTCCTCTCTTCTCTTTCTTTTGGATAATATCCTGGTCCCTCCTCCGACGACCTGGTAGAGAAGGCTTAATCTCTTTTTCTCTATCCTGTGGAGTGATAAAGGGCGCCTTAAGAGCGGCTCTGTACCTCCGTTGCACTTTACCATGATAAATTGTCCCGGCTTCGCCGATTTTGCGATAGACGGGGCGTCGAGCCTCATCACGAAGCGGTCGGGCATTATCCTTTCATTTGACAGTATCTTTGCTCTTGTCCTATTCATCAGAAAAATGTAAGCTGCTTCTTCTCCTCTTCGTCTTTTTCACTAAAGAGGTTTATGCTGCCATATACCCCGTCATATCCGGGAGTCACTTCTACCTTGCCTTCGCGGACGTTTATTATACCCCTTGCTATTTTGTGTGCTATACATTTTAGTATATCCTCTTTGGGCACATCAAACAATATCTTAAATTCTGTGCCGAAGTTTTTTATCAGTTTATTGTACTCCCTCTGGGCAGATATGGTATCGGTGCCCACATCCAGCGCATCCGCTATGATCTCTATAAGCGGGATCATGTTCATATAGCCGGGGGAATCTTCGGCGACAAAGCCATCTTCCCTGTCGCTTAAGGCCTCTACCCTGTTCATGACGCCTATGGTAAGCTTCTTGCCGCAGGAAGGGCACCTATTATTTACATTCTTCGACTCTTTTGGCGACAGCCTTTGACCGCATTGCCTGTGGCCGTCCCAATGGTATTTTCCTTCCTGGGGGTAGAATTCTACAGTATAAAGGAATCGCTCTTTATCTTTATTCTTTAAGATGGCCATCAGCTCTTTATAGTTGATGGCTCCATTGAATACATTCGCTTCTCTGCCTATCCGCGAAGGCGAGTGCGCATCTGAGTTAGAGATGAGTGTAAGCCTGTCGAGTGCGCTCCATCTCCAATTCATTGCAGGGTCACTCGATAGGCCCGTCTCCAGGGAGTATATGTTATTAGTCTGCTCCTCAAAGCACTCTTCTATTTTGTCGAAACCGAAATTTGATCCGAATACAGAAAAGTGCGGCGTCCATGCATGAGCGGGGATGATCATGCAGTCCGGGTTTATCTTGAATAGCTCCTTTGCCATCTTGTTGCAGGGTAGATCGAGTGTAGGCCTGCCGTCAGATCCAAGCTTTCCGTAATAGGCAAGAAATCTGTTTATCTCATCCTGCGTATCGAAGTCCGGGGCAAAGAGGATATTGTGGACCTTCCGCGTCTTTCCGGCCTTAAAGTATATATTTGAGACTTCTGCCGTCAGCATGAAATCTACCCCTTCGCACTCGAAGATACCGTCTCCTTTTGGATCCAGTCTATTTTTTAGCTCTTTTGACCATTCCGGGTGCGTAAAATCACCGCTCCCGACTAAAGATATACCCTTTATCTTCGCCCACTGGGCGAGATGCGCTATGTCCATATCCTTGCTCGTTGCACGCGAGTATTTAGAATGTATATGGAAATCGCAGATATATTTATCCATGTTCTACCAATTTTTCATTCTGGAGGAGGAGTTTTCCACCGACTATTACGTCTGTTGCCTTTCCCTTAAGCTGCCAGTCTATGAAGGGGGAGTTTTTGCTCTTTGAGTTGATCAAATCTTTTGTGAATGTCCACTCTTTTTTGGGATCTATTATAGTGATATCTGCATCGCTTCCTTCCGATAGGCTCCCCTTGGACTTTAAGCCCAGTATCTTTGCAGGATTTACTGACATAAGTTCAACAAGCCTCTTTAAGGAGATGTATTTCGTATCGACGAGCCCTGTAATAGATAAGGCTAGTGACGTCTCTAGGCCTATTATGCCGAAAGCGGCAAATTCAAACTCTATCTCTTTTTCGTGTTTTCCGTGCGGGGCGTGGTCTGATGCAATCACGTCTATTGTACCGTCTTTTATGCCTGCTTTTATGGCATCGACATCCTCTGCAGAACGAAGCGGCGGATTCATCTTGGTGCGCGTATCATAAGTCTCGCAGCAACTATCTGTAAGGCTGAAATAGTGCGGTGCCGTCTCCGCCGTAACAGAGACGCCTGATTTTTTTGCCTTTCTAATTATGTCGACTGATTCCTTGCAGCTTACATGCGCTATGTGTATCTTGGTCTTATTCTTTCGGGCAAGTTCTATGTCGCGCTTTACCATACTGTACTCTGAGCTCTTCGGTATGCCCCTTAGTCCTAATTTTGTCGCTACGATACCTTCGTTTACAACCCCATTCCTCGAGATCGATATATCTTCACAGTGTGAGATAAGGAGCATATTGTTCTCTTTTGCCTTCTTGAGCGCTGCAGAGATTGCATTCTTATCCTGTATGCCGTTTCCGTCGTCTGATAAGGCAATTACGCCGCTTTCTCTTAACTTCTTTATATCGACCACGTTTTTGCCGTCTCTTCCCTTGGTTATCGCTCCTATGATAAAGACATTGGATGAGGCGTCTTTTTTTATCACACCTTTTAGGTTATTGACTACCTTTGCGTCGTCTATGGGCGGATAGGTGTTTGGCATTGTGCATACACTCGTCATGCCCCCTGAAACAGCTGCGCGCGTGCCGGATTTTACGGTCTCGATATCTTCCCTGCCCGGCTCCCTTAAATGGACGTGCATATCTATGAGTCCCGGGACTACTATCTTGCCTTTGGCGTCGATAGTCTCTTCTTTTGCGGATATACCTTTTGCGACTTTAGATATTTTGTATCCCTTTATGAGTATATCGAAGAGCCCTTCTTTTTTATTTGCAGGATCTATTACGTAACCATTTTTTATTATCATCTTCTATCCCTTTTTAGCGTGTGTTACTAAATAGAGTACCGCCATCCTTATGGCTATACCGTTTGTCACCTGCTCCAGTATTACAGAGTTTATGCCGTCCGCGACCTCACCAGACATCTCTACCCCCCTGTTGATGGGGCCCGGGTGCATGACGACTATATTCTTCTTTGCCTTCTTCAACCTCTCCTCTGTGATCCCGAATGTCCTGAAATACTCCAATTTTGACGGGAAGGCGTCCGGCTTATCCCTTTCGAACTGCATGCGCAGGACATTTATGGCATCTGCATCCTTTAGGGCCTCGTCTATATCGCTTGTTACCTTTACACCGAGTTCTTTTATACCTGGAGGCACGAGCTCTTTTGGCGCGCAGACTGTGACATTCGCCCCGAGTTTTGTAAGTCCCCATATATTGGAGCGCGCTACCCTTGAATGGGCTATGTCGCCTATGATGCTTATGTTTAAGCCCTTGATCTTTCCGAGTTTTTCTTCCAGGGTAAATATATCGAGGAGTGCTTGTGTAGGGTGTTCGTGCCATCCGTCTCCTGCGTTTACTACACTTATGTTTAAGGCCCTTGAGAGAGTCGTGGCAGCCCCCGACGCATTGTGCCTTACTACTATTACATCTATTTTGAGCGCTTCGAGGTTCCTGCCGGTATCTATAAGTGTCTCGCCCTTCTGTATGCTCGATGATTCCTTCACTATATTTATGACGTCTGCGGATAATCTCTTCGCTGCAAGCTCGAAAGATGTCCGTGTCCTTGTGGATGGTTCATAAAAGAGGTTTACGACGGTCTTCCCGCGTAAGGTAGGGACCTTTCTGAGAGGTCTTGCGAGGACCTCCTTGAAGGACTTGGCGTGATCCAGGATCAATCTTATCTCCTCGATAGATAAATACTCCAGGCCGATAAGGTCCTTCTTTGTCCAGATAATCTCTTTTTTTGCTTTATTATCTTTAGGGGGCATCTTATTCTTTGCCTCCGGTTTTTTCGCATATAATAACTTCGTCACTTTTGTCGACCTCCTTAAGTTTTACCTCTATGACTTCATCTAAAGATGTCGGCACGTTCTTTCCGACGTAATCTGCTCTTATAGGGAGTTCTCTGTGGCCCCTATCTATAAGTACGGCCAGCTGTATCACAGATGGCCTGCCAAAATCCATAAGCTGGTCCATTGCGCACCTTATGGTGCGGCCTGTAAATAGGACGTCATCGACTAAGATGACCTTCTTTTTTGTTATATCAAAATCTATATTCGTCTCCTTTAAGACCGGCTGCTCTGCTATCTCTGTGAGGTCATCTCTATATAGAGTAATATCTAGGATGCCAAGCGGGATCTTCTTTTTGTTTATCTTCTTTATGGTGTCTATTATCCTGTGGGCAATGTATTCTCCTCTGTTCCTTATACCTACGATCACAAGGTCTTTTGTATCCTTGCTCCTTTCCAGTATCTCATGGGAGATCCTTTTGACGGCCCTCTCTATGCCATCGCTATCTAAT
>JABMRJ010000064.1 GCA_013202745.1 Candidatus Omnitrophota bacterium | reverse complement strand
TCTTTGCCTCTTCTCCTCTTCTCTCCTTCTCCTTGCCGCATCAAAGGTCTTCTTCCATTCCGCAATCCTCGTTTCTATCGCTTCTTCAAATTCATCGTTTAATTTATCCTTTTCTCCTTCGGGTAAACCTGTAATCGCTTCTAAAAATGCTCTTGCCTCACCCCACTCTCTTATATCTCCGGTCGGTACTTCTTTTTCGGTACTCGCAAGCTTCTTTCTAAATACCTGAAGCCTTACTCTCGCATTCTTTAGTGCCTCCTCAACCTTAGCTGCCTCTTCTTGGATAATTTTCTGCACTCTCTCTTCCGGAACGATCAGCTCGATGCTATCAGCGTCTTCTGCAAACCACTTGGCAAAATCTGACGCAGCCTTACCATTTAATAGAACCAAAGTGCCGCTATAGGCATTGAATATCCCGGACTTTGCGCCGCTTAAGATGTCGCGATATCTCCGCGTATCATCCGCGGCCTGCTCATAATAAATCTGGAGGCGCTTCTCGCCACCCGCGCTCTTGGGGTATATATAGATCGTTTCTATGGGAATACCTTTATAGATGTAGGGTTGGGGGAGCCTGACTATTACATAAGAATATTCGAAAGGATCCACTTTTGTCTTCTTCTTCCATTCAAACTCTAATTCATGTATACGGCTTAATAGATAGTCGTGCACAGCGTCCGAATATCTTGTTGGCCATGGAGAATTAAAACCGAGCTGAATGGCAACAAGGCAGGACTTGTAGCTCTTGGAGATGAATCTTACCACTCCGCGCCTGCCCTCTTCGAAGAACCTGCCCATATTAATCCTTAACCTCTCCAGTATATGATCCTCGCTCTCGAGTCTCGGCCTATACTCCATCATCCTCAAGCCATACTGGCTGGAGGCCTCGGTAAACTCTTCTTGAGCGCTGTCTTCTGCCGGGCTCGAAAAACCCAGGAAGGAGACAAGATAAACTCCCAATAGCACCATAACCGGTAAGAGCCCGACCAAAGACCCTCCGCCGCCCTGAGTCACTTCCTTCGCACATCCGGATAAAAGGGCAAAAAGTGTGGCAATGAGTATGGATTTTATCCCCGGACTAAATGGCCGGCCTTTTGTAAGAAATGTATCTCTGTAGTTTACCGCATTTTTTATTCCGTAAAGTTTGGCATAATCGGTGAGAAGATCGGCATTTCTTGCCAGTCCTTTGGCGCTTCGTACATCCTCAGGGTAAGTTATGACGCCTACCGAAGCTGTTATATGATCCCCGATTTGAATCCTATTTAAATCAAATAACTTAGCGCTCAACGGGTCTTGGTAAATAAAGTCTCGGGTCTTGAGGGTCTCTTTAATCCTTTTTGCTATCTCCATGGCCTGCCGATTATCTACGCTGTGTAATAAAAGATATAGCTTATCATGATCAGAGCGTAATAAAACCGCATCCAGTTCTAATTCTTTTATTATCTCTTCTATATAAACGATCATGTCGTTTCTTACGCTCTTACCTGCTTGGTAACTTACCATGGCCGCTATATGGCCTAAATTATTTATATCCAAACTGATTAAAGATAGGGGTCTTTTGAGGGATCTTGCCTTAGCAACCTCTTTCTTTACCGAAGACAAATTAAACAAAGGCGTTCTTTCTACTGCAGCGAATCTATCCGCGTATTTGTACAAGGCCTTTTTTATTATCGGAGTAGCTGTCTCGTGCGGGCAGAATGTCTCGGCCAGACTCTCTCTAACATGTTTTTTGAACTTCTCTGGGTCCTCGCGATATAATCTCAACATGAACTTATATGCATCGGGCCGTAAGAATACAAGCCAGCCTAGAGCTTCAAGACTTGAGAACCTCCCCCATGAGTCTGTGTATCTCGGGTCTGGACAGAGCGCCTTTGGCCTATCACTCTCTACGGTCCTTACAAGCTGTACCATATTCAATCTGCCATTTGAGAAGTTTACGTTTAGACAGCAGCCCATGCCTATTGAATGGAATTCGTTGAATGTTTTATCTGAGAGAGAACCCAATTCATCCGGCCTTCCAGCTTTATACCAGTATGATGGTGCAGGCCAATCGGAGACTTCAAAGATAGTCGTATCGCCGGCCTTTACTATGGGGCTAAGACCAAGTTTATCGCGGTCATTTTTGTATATTGTAACGGCGACATCTTTATCTTTCGTCTTAACCTTTCTTATCTGACCGTGCTCATGATATAAGCTTGCTGCAGAGAACGGGTCATTATAAAAACCTTCGTAATCTTCGCCGAGCGCCATAATACATCCTGAGAATAATGTAATGAAGTTACCCGTTACGCGCTGCGGCTTAGGATCTACCCGGACAAGCAGCATCGAATGCTCTCCGTGGGGGCTTGGGTTGACTATCAGCAGATAATCGTCGCCCCTGAATCTAAGGCGAGCTATGGTATGTGATAATATTAGATTACACAAACGGCACTTCTTCTCAAACTCATTAGGCGCATGGCCCATCATGACATCAGGTTTATATGTATGCAGCTGCTCGTTTGCTTCTCCAGCCGGCCTATATTTCTTATCATATTCATGCCGCGCGGCATTCAATACGAGCTCGCAGAATAAGCCCTCTCCAATATCTACCCTTTCGGATTCGATATGGTAAGAATAATTGAGTACGTCTTGATCGGGTGAGCTCTCTATTCTGTCGAAATAATCCCTGACTGTCTTTTTTAAACGTCCGGCCTCTTCTTGCAGCAGGATACCATCCGACGGGATTTCCAAGAATTCGCCCCTGCCGGGATACGGATCCTCTCCCAGCAATATGCTGATTTTGGCTCTGGCATTGTCTAATTGCGTATTGGTGGAGTGCGCGGGGAGGGTTTCGAAGACGGCCCTTATGCGCGAGACCCCGTCTCCTGTGGTACTAAAAGGGCCATCCTTTAGAACTCCATCAAAAGTGAGTACCTTTTTTATCAAGATAACCCATATTCTCAGCAATTTCGGATATTGTTTTTCATGCAGTCTCAATCTTGGCATCAATTCATCGATGTACTCTTTTATATGCCGGATCCAGTCTATCCCCGCACCGCTTACAGGATCGATATTCTCAACCTGTTCCCACAATTCCTTTACAACCATTCTAACGGCCTCATTATAAGGGCCGGCTGCTTTAGCGTATGTAATGGAGCTTCCTCTAGTGGGTAGTTTCTCTCTTAGGTTAAACATGCACTTAAGATGGGTAAATGATTTTTTGTATTCTCTCTGGCGTAAATAGTGAGTGCTTAATCTCCCCTCCAGCATTACGAGGCCTCCAAGGGCCCTGTTTTTTCCGTTAAGATCGCCGTATTCATCGCACATATCTATTATTCTTTCAAACTTCTTCACGCCCCTCCGGTAATATTCCTCTAATGAAAGGGGCTTGCGCAATTGGAGTGCGGGCGGAATATTATCCAGCGTCAATCTTCTTGCTGCCTCCATATAACAGTAACCAATGCAATTAAGCAGCCCTTTGATCGATGAGCGTATATGTGTTTTATATTTTTCATCATCTGATAGTCTTAACTCTCTTTCTAATAAGCTCACTGCCCTCTCCGCAGCTTCGGCGGCGCTCTCTATCTCCCCCATTTTTCTCACGGCCTCCGGCCATCTAGACAATGCCGCAGGGTGGCCCGGTTCTATCTCTAGGGCTTCTTTATATGCCTCTATAGCAGACTTCATATGATATCTCCTGATCGGATTATATCTTTTGTGCCATGAACCCATGGCATAGAATATATTCCCCAGTATAATCCAGTCGCCTATCCGATCTAATGATATACCTGTTTGACGTCTATCTTTTAACCCCTGTGCCTCTTTAATATGATGAATGGCCTCGGCGAACATGATCCTATAGCGCATCCCGCTCCTCTGGCCGGACAAGAGTCTTGCAAGTTCGCGGTGCACCATCCACTTAAGCAGCCTTTTATAATCTATGGGCATACTTATCATCGACCTTAATTCAAGGGGTATGGTCTCCAGCATCTCTTCATCGGGCCTCATAATACTATCTAACAACGTAATCATAGACTCGAGGGCAAGCTCGTTAGCGGCGCATATGCGGCTGTAGACCTCTTTTGTATTTTCACCGGGTTTATACATGGTAAGGATATCTATCGCTTCGCTCTCTGCAAGGAGGGTATAAATTTGAAATTTTGTATCTTTTAATTCTTCATCGATCGGACGGGCATGGAGAGTTTCAAGGATGGATCTTATTCCCTTCTTTATACGCGGCGGCGCCTTTCTGTATGCATCGGTCAAGATATATTCATAAGGCCTTTTTTTTCTATCAACTATATCTAATATACCCAATGCAACCAAGCCGTTTAATTCAGCGTATATGGTCGTATTCGAATAAGGTCTCTTGGTTTCGGAATTTATCCTCAGTGGCTGGAATTGGCTCTTCATAAACGGCCCTTCGCTAAATTCATCTTCAATAACCTCAAGCGCCCTTATGAGCGTGCCTTCGGGCACCCTAAGCGGTTTTACCCGTCTTGCTTTAATCTCCGGAAGGCGCACATCTTTCCTCCACAACGCCCCTTCATCGGCAAGCGCATGGACAAAGTAGTTTCCGCTGGCTATGACAAATATGACTGAATATGGAATATTAAATATGGTTGCGGCGGGATAGAAATATGAGAAGAATAGAGCCAAAAGAAATGATATCTCAAAAGCTATGAGGCTTGCTATGGGCCCTGCGCGTAATATGTTGCGGTCTGTCCAACCGCGACGAATAGCTATTCTGTGGCCCAGTTCATGTATCATATGACCAATAATAGATGTCACAAGCGTTATTATGTATATGGCCCATGGCCCTATTAAATCGCCCATAAATAACCTGCCGGCAACCGCTCCTGCAATTACACTTATAAGTCTATACCTCGGCGCAAGCTGGGGTTTGGGTTCTTTGGAATCCTCCCTTTTATTGCCGGTTTCGATATCCTCAGCTCCTCGTTTCCAAAGGCCTTTCCTAAACCATTCCACAGTAGCCCCTGCATATAACGATATTGAAATAAGCAATCCCCACCATAAGCCGTTGATACCCATTCCTAAACCCCCAAAGACAAGACCACCAAATGAAAATGCCCCTAAGGCCAAGAATGTAGATAAAGTCAACTTTAAAGCTACACTGGTCAGGGTGGAGATCCTCAATGGTGACTTCATATCCCCGGCACCCCAGAATCCGCCACTTAAGACATATCCTCCACCCCAGAGTAAGGCTACCGGGACCATAAATCGCAAGAATGTACTGCCTATATTAACTACCGCCGGGGTGGAATTGAATATCGCCACTAATTGAGGAGCAAATATAAATAAGAATATAGCTGGTATGATCGTAAACATCAGATAAAGTCCGCTGGCCACCCAGCCTATCCTCTGAGCCTTATCAGGCTCTTTTGCCCCCAGACTCTGACCGACTAAGGTGGTCGCAGTAGGGCTGAGCCCAAAACAGGGGATGGTGATGAATAACCAAATCCTACGACCTATTCCATATGCTGCGACGGCCAGAGGACCAAATATGGCAACCAGCCTTAAGAAGATTAAATCAGAGACAAGCTCGATCTCAGATTGAGTAAATCTAAAAAATCCCATCTTCCTTACCAGGCGCTTTATCAACCCAAGGTCCAATCTCAAATCCTTAAAGCTCAAACTGATCTTTTTAGACTTATTCTTAAAGAGTACCCACAATCCCAATCCTAGGTCCAGACATCTGGAAAAGAGTCCAGCCCAGGCAGCGCCTACCAGACCCAATCCAAAGAATGGAAGACCCAAAGACTCCAATCCAAACAATCCCCTACCCCAACCAAATATCAAAATTGGCCCCATGATAATAATGAATAAAGAATATAAAAGTGCTATCTTCATCGGCCTTACTGAATCCCCAGCGCCTGTCAAACAAGTCCTAATGGGCCAGGAGAGGCTATTTAGAGCCATGGCTATTGACATAACCTTTAGATAAGGAATTCCTAAAGCCAATAGTTCAGGACCCGCCCCAAGCAATCTCAAGAGACTTGGCCCAAACGTCCAGGTTAAACCAACTATAATCAGCCCCACGATAGTACCGATGAATATCACTTGAGCAATTACTCTCCTTGCCTCAACCTTGCGGCCAGCTCCTATAAAATTGGCTACCAGCGATTGTCCCGCCGTACTAAGACCCATGGCTAGCCCTATTGCCAAGGCGAAGACGATGCTCTCACTCATAACGGCTGCGCCTATAGCAAGTGGGCCAAGGATCCCTACAAAGACAAGTTCGATAAGTTTAGCAATATGCATAGAACCGGTCCAGGCAAATAGAGGGGTGGCCAATTTCAATATCTCCTTGGAGATGGGCCAATTGCTAAGCCCTTTTTCTTCTTCTCCTGCCTCTCTCCTGGCTTCTCTAAATGCCTCCATAAAGCCAGGGGTCAATCTCTTTAAGTCGAATTCTCTATGCACTAACTCATATCCTTCTTCAACTAAAGGTGTAGATAGGTGTGGTCTATCCAAATAAATAGCGATCTTTTCATAAAGTCGTCCGGTGTCTCCTTTAGGTACAACCACTCCATTTATACCATTTACTAAAATATCTTTAACTCCGCCGGAATCATAAGCGATTACTAATTTCTTACAGGCCAAGGCCTCTAATATCACTAGGGGGAGACCTTCAGGATGATAGGTTGGCAAAACCACCATCTGGGCAGCTCCATATATACTTGGCATCTCCTCATAACTTAGTATGGTATCCACAATAAGCACAACATCTGAAAGGTTATGTTCTTTAATAAAAGAATTCAATTTTTTAACGTAATGGCTATCCTTCCTTCCGGCACAGACTACTATGAAATCATCCCTTTCTTCTTTTAGTCTCCTGGCTATATTAAGTAAATCCATCTGTCCTTTAGCAGGTGTAATCCTGGTGGGACAAAGAATAATCTTCTTATCCTTTATCTTCTCTTTGTATTTAGCTAAAAATTCCTTTGCCTTCTCTTTTGCCTTCTTTGGTGTGAACCTTTCCAAATCAGTAAAGCTACCTACTGTCCTAACCCCTTTACCCAAGGCCTTACCAGCGCTATCGCTCACCGAGAGCCTCTTGGTAGAAATTGCCTTAACCAGTTGTACTACCAACATTGATCCGATGTCAGAGAGATTCAATCTCCATCTCCTACTGGTGTGGGCGACGGAGACCACCGGGATACCTCTTCTGTAGGCAGACCAGGCAGCATACACGGGCGGGAGTCTATAAACAGAATGAAGATTAATCATATCGATGGAATAATTTTGAAGTATTGAATCCATCTTTTTCTTATAGCTATCGTAGGTAGATGGCCGGAGATCATCCCTTATGCTCAAAAGCTTCCTTTGCCATATAGGATGGTGATAAATTCCATCTTCATCCACCCCGTCTTTTGCATCTTTGTCTTCTGTGGCATAGAGTATATGGACCCTAATCCCCTTTCCGGCCAATTCCTGGCTAAGCTTTTGGATATAAATCTCCTGCCCCCCAGCTACATCAAAAGTGTGCGTAATGATAAGGAGACTATTAACTTCGGGGATAACCTCGGAGAGCTCGGGTTCGGGAATTGCCCTCTGAGTCTCTGTCAGACCTGACGGGGCGGTCTTATACCTTCTCTGGATAAACCCAAAGAGGCGGCGTTCTCTTAATAATCTTATTGCATAGAGCATATTGGTGCGGTCGTCCCCGCTAAACCACCTCTTGATGCCAACCCTTGTAGATAACATCCCGAATCTTGCCTTTAGGCCAAATGTCTTAGCAACAAGGTAATGCCCCAATTCGTGAGGGATGGTCTGAGGGATGATAACGGGCGATAATAATATCTTTTTTCTTCTTGATAATCTCTTAATAATATCGGAGATATCAAATAAGAGGCCTTCTTGCATGCCTTGCGGCAAGAATGTAGCTAAGGGCCCGAGATTTAAAATACTCGTTGTGCCCAATATCACAGCGACAGCCTGTGCAAGCATGCTTTCGGGGTAAAGAGTCCAGAGCGCAATCGCGGATTCTGCCGATAATAAAAAGATGATTATATTGCCCAAAGGCCCCGCTACTGAAATAAAGAACCACTTATACGGATGCTCATATGCATAGTCGCCCGGATCGAACGGCTGTCTTTCTCTGCCAAAAGGCAATGGCAATATCTCGCTGAAATCTTCTCCTGCGGCGCCTTCGGTGAGTTTTTCATGAATGTATCTGCCGAATTTAAATAGCGGTTTCCTGTAAAATATGCCCGCAATCGTAACCAAGGCGCCACAAATGCCTGTCACCGGCCACCAGTTCCCCGGCCCTGCCATGCCGAGAAACGGCAGTGACGCAAGTGCGGCGACGATGAAGGTACGCAGGGCGGGGCCGGTTGGGGGTCTCTTTTTGTGGGCGTAAGCAGCCTTTCTTGCCTCTCTGTATGCGTCTTTGAATCTCTCGTCTATTTTGATCTGTTCTCTATACTGTTTTGCAAAGAGTCTTAATGCCTTTCGGCGTATCTCTTTGAGATGATATCTAGGAGAGTCTTCTTTTTCAGAAGGGAACTTTGATAAAAGTTCTTCAATTGCCCTATTGAACTTTTGGGCAGTAGCTTCATCCCCAAACTGTTGTGCAAGAAATTCGTAGTATACAGCGATGATTAAATCAACCCCGTCTTCCATTGGCTTGGGCGCATCTACTGATGTAAGACTTCTTTTTATTTCACCGGGGTGCAAATCTTCCATTAACCTGTCTGCTGCCAACTCAAGCTCGAGTAAATATAATTCGCGGTCGAACACATTGTCAGCATACACGCGTACCTCAGCATTAAAACGTGTCTGTTTACTAAAATTGTTATGGGGAAGGACTACATCGTAAAAATTGAAAGGGCCTATATCCGCAGGAAAAAAGTGCGAGAAGGTACAGACAGGCCTTATTCTTTGAGTGTATGATGTTTGAGCATATGATGGTGGCTCTCTATCCATTGTAAGCTTGTGAATATATTCGTGCAAAAAACCGCCTTGCTCAACAGCACTAATAAATGCCTTGGCATTGAAAGAAATGCAACCGAGGTTAACGTAGAATGAATTCGACTTATAGTAATAAGAGAATGGATTACTATTTCCATCTATATGCAATACGATTTTATTGTACTGAAGAATCTTATCTAAGTTTGGACAGGGTCTGCCAATTGAAGAATAGTACTTTTTGAATGCAGCCTTTAATATATCCTGCTCCCTTCTTAGTGCCCCCAAAAGCCTATAAACTAATTCAGGAGTCCAGTCGCTCTGCTTAAACCCTTCGTCTTCTAAGCATTCAAGCCTAGTGCAACCCGGAAAGTCCCGGCATATCCTATCTAACCACTCTGAATCAGTTACGGGTGCATCTTTACCTTCTCCTGGTGCAGTAAATCCCAAAATCATCGCCGCTCCACTGATACCGAGCAAGATTAAAGTAGCGCCGCCGATTCCTACCACCGGCCACCAGTTCCCCGGCCCTGCCATGCCGAGAAACGGCAGTGACGCAAGTGCGGCGATAAGGAAAGTGAGGAGGGTGGGTGACTGCGGCCTATCCTTTTTATCAAATGGCCTTCCCTTATATGCATATACCGCGGCTAATATGATTAGGGGTATTGCGCCGGGCATAAAGAGGATGGCAAGCACGCCCGAGACAATAATAATCAATGGTCTGACAAGTCTGGTCTTAAGTAATGCGGTCAACCGGAAAGCGGTAAAGATGGCCAAGATCAGTATCAATCCAATCCTTATTGAAGAGTAAATAAATAGATCACCTATGGACACACCGTCTATATAATCGAGGACTCCATAAAACCTTATTTTATCTGACGTATTTAACATAGCCCCATAACTCAGTACTAAAAATTGTGCTGAGAATACGATAGTATACAACCTACCCTCAATCTTTTTCAATTTATGGTAAAACCTTGCACAATGGGCCGATAGAAACAGGGCAGCACCCGACATTACGGATGTTAAAAGTATTGTGCTCTTTAGATTGTGGATATAGTGTATTGCGGTTATAGAATAATCTTTGGCCGGGTCTATCAAGAAGGTCTTTATATCGAAGGTAAAGTTACGAAATAAATTTTCATAATAGGACTGCGCGGTTAACAAAAACTCCTCTTTATCTACGGCTATATACAGCCTGTCGGCATTATCCAATATAATCTTTCCAAAATGGTGATTATAGCAAAGTAGGATAAAAGGCACCAATACGGCGAAGAAGACAATAATAAAGCCTTTGACAATATTGCTTTCCTTTCCTTTGCCCTCCGAGCTATAGCCCAAAGTTTCTTCAACGGTTTTCGTAGCTGACACGCTCTCTCTTGCCCTTATCCGGTCGAATGTGGTCTTATCATATCCATAACATACAGTATTTATCGTAAAGCATAAAATAACGAGCCATGCTACTACCTTAGTAAGCATGGCCTGCTTATATGATATAAATGATATAATAGTATCGTTTTTTACGCTTTTCATA
>JABMRJ010000063.1 GCA_013202745.1 Candidatus Omnitrophota bacterium | reverse complement strand
TAATATAGAAGATATCCAAAGAATACTGCCGCACCGCTATCCTTTCCTTTTGGTAGACAGAGTAATATCTGAAGGAGAAAATACGGTAACAGGAATAAAGAACGTTACATGCAATGAGCCGTTTTTTCAAGGGCACTTTCCGGGACGCCCTGTAATGCCTGGCGTCCTTATAATAGAATCAATGGCGCAGGTCGCCGGAGTATTAATCCTCTCAAAGATGAATAGGGAGGGTTTTATTCCATTCTTTCTCGGCATAGATAATGCCCGCTTCAGAAAACCTGTAGTCCCCGGAGACCAGCTGGTCATCACGATTACCATATTGAAGATGAAGCCCAAGGTCTGTAAGGTTAAAGCAGAGGCCAAGGTAGACGGTGAAGTCGTAAGCGAAGGGGAACTACTTTTTAGCATAACCGACATGAAACGCGAAGGATGAAGCGAATAGCTTTAATAGCCGGGCGCGGCAGGCTGCCGTCTATATTTGCCAGCGAGGCCAGAAAAGCCGGTGAATACATTGTAGGCCTTGCCATAGAAGGCATTACCCCGCGCGAACTCCAGACCCAGGTAGATAAGATCTACTGGGTCCGAATAGACGAGACCAAAAGGGCCTTAGAGATCTTGCGGTCAGAAAAGATCAATTCAATAGTGATGACCGGAAAGATCCCCAAGGCCGTTATATTTAATAGAAAGCTCAATCTTACTGACGAAGCATCGGAAGTCTTTAAAAAGAGTGTCGACAGTAAAGATTATACCCTCATAAAGGGCGTAGCGTCTATCCTTAAAAAGGAAGGCATGCGCGTCATAGACCCCACACCATACTTCTCCAAATTGTTTCAAAAAAAGGGCCTTATAGCCAGAAGGTCTCCCACAAAAGATGAATGGGCTGATATACATTTTGGCGCAAAGATAGCAAAAAAAATATCCGGGATGGATATAGGCCAGGCAGTCGCCGTAAAGAGACGGATGATAATTACGGTAGAGGCTGTCGAAGGAACGGACAGAGCGATAAGGCGTATAGCAGACCTCGAAAAAGGTGAAGGGGCTGTTATAGTGAAGGTTTCACGTCCGCGCCAGGACATGAGATTCGACGTCCCTGCCATAGGCCCGGATACGATAGACTCTATGATAGCGGCTAAGGCTTCATGCCTGGCTGTAGAGGCGCACAAGACTCTCGTCGTAGATAAGGATGAAATTGTGCGGAAGGCCGATAGCGCGGGAATAGCGGTGCTGGCTATTTAAGAGCGTCTTTAATAACTCTTGCGGCGCGGTCACTTGCGCCGGGCGCTCCTATAAGAGAATTTACCGATTCAAGATCCTCTTTCATCTTTCCATATTTCTTCGGCCCGAACAGGATACCCGAGACCCCATTTGCAATATTACGCGGATTACAGTTATGCTGGAGATACTCCGGTACGATCCTCTTGCCTGCCACGATATTTACAAGCCCTATATTAGCGACGCGTACAAGGAGTAAGAATATGATCCCTGTTATATAAGAGACGCGGTATACGATTGCCATGGGTACCCTTAATATAGCGGCCTCAAGCGTAGCGCTCCCTGAAGCGACGATGGCAAAATCAGAAAGTTTTAAGCAGTCATACATAAAGCCATCTATTAACCGGTAAGGAATATCAAACTTTGATAGGTATCCCTGGTATAACTCGATCGGAATCTCAGGATGTTTTGTTATGATAAATTTGACGTTTTTATTTCTTGAATGTATTATCCTTGCCGTCTCTAACAGGGTTCCGAAGAGGGTCACTATTTCATTTTTTCTAGACCCCGGCACGAGTGCTATAATCTTTGAATCAAGATCTTTCTTTATACCAAGATCCGTTCCCTCAGGCCTTACTGTATCGACGAGTGGATGACCTACGTATTCAACCTCGATACCATGTTTTTTATAAAATGCCTTTTCGAATTTGAAAAATACAATCATCTTATCGACATATCTCTTTATCGCCTTTATGCGCCACGAGGCCCATGCCCACACCTGCGGGCCCGAGTAGAATATTACAGGTATACGTCTGTCTTTTAAGGCCTTTGCGAGCCTCAGATTAAAACCCGGATAATTTACCAGTATGGCGAGATCAAACTTTTCTGTGTCCGCTTTCTTTAAGAGCATCCGGAATAATGTACTCAATATTTTAAGTTTTGAAAGCGCCTCCGACACGCCTATTACAGCGAGCTCATCTATCGGAAAGAGGATATCAACGCCTGCATTTTTCATGTGCGTGCCGCCCACGCCGGAGAATTTTGCATCGGGAAGGATCTCTTTCAACGCAGATACGAGGTGCGCTCCGTAAAGGTCCCCGGAGGATTCGCCGGATATTACCAGTATATTTTTAGACATTACTTTTCGGTAGTCTCCCTGATCCTTTTGCTTATCTCGACGGCGACGGCCAGCGCGCGCCTGCCTTCTTCGCCGGATACCACAGGTCTCTTGCTGTGCAAAACGCAATCGACAAAGGATTCAAGTTCTTTTTTGAGGGGTTCCTGCTTTTTTATCCTGAGCTTCTTCTTCTTTATCCGGGAATCTTTTTTCTTGTGGACGGTTGCGGACTGTTCCGCGTAATTTAATGATATGAATATATCCTTCTGGAATATGGAGATTGTTCTTCTGGACTTCTCTGTTACCCGGCTTGCGATGAGATCTGATATAGTACCATTTTCAAAGGTGAGCCGTACATTCGCTATATCTTCGTGATCTGATAATATCTTAACACCCACCGCTTCTATAGTCTTTACCTTGGATTTGACAAGACCGAGCACTATGTCAATATCGTGTATCATGAGGTCGAGTACAACACCTACATCGCTAACCCTCTTTTTAAATGGGCCCATCCTGTGGCATTCTATAAACCTGGGCTCCGTAAGCAATCCTTCAACCGCGCGGATGGCAGAGTTGAACCTCTCTATATGGCCAACCTGCAGGATGAGATCTTTATCTGTCGCTATATCTATTAGCTCATCCGCCTCTTCCACTGTGCGGGTGACGGGCTTCTCTATGAGGACATGTACGCCTGCGCTTAGGAAATCCTTTGCTATTTTATAATGAAGGTGTGTGGGTACAGCTATAGATACGGCCTGGACCTTTCCTATGAGATCCTTATAATTGAGATAATAGTCTGTGTGGAACTTCTTAGAGACCTTCTTGGCCCTCTTTTTATAACAATCACATACGCCTACGAGGGTTACATCTTCGAGCTGGTGGTATATCCTTGCATGGAGAGAGCCGAGAAAGCCTACCCCGACCACCCCTACATTTAGCTTATCCATCAAATCCTCACCGGTTTAAGGGATTATAGCACCAATCCGGTTTATATTCAAGGCCAAAATTACCCTCGACAGAAATAGGTCTATATGTTATAATATGGCACTAATTTGAGGCTAAATATGAATGACTACAAACGGTTAAGTACGTTTATAAAACCCCATATATGGATACTGGCGCTGGCTATAATATTCACCTTATTAGCCCAGTCCCTCCATGCGATAAGCCTTGGGACACTTATAGTACCTATAGACAGGATAGTCTCCGATAGGGATATCGCCCTTGTGGAGAATAACTATACACCCGAGTTTATCACGCGCCTTGTTGATAAGTTAAATAATACACCTGCCGATAAACTGCTGGTGATGCTGATAATAGCCATCGTTGCCATATTCCTGCTAAAGGGGTTCTTTGAGTTTCTGCATACATATCTTGTAAACATGATGAGTGAAAGAATCATGAAGACGATAAGAAACTCACTCTTTGAAAAGATGCTTTCACTCTCACTCGATTTTTACTCAAATACCTCCACGGGCAAGCTTGTATCTAAAATAACGTATGATGTAACCGTCCTTAAGAACTCACTTACGCAGGGGCTCATAAATGTTGTTACAGAACCGGCAAAGCTCCTTGCCAATATACTCTTTATGCTTTTTATAAAGTTGAATTTCAACATCTCGTGGCGCTGGATCATCATAAGCGTAATGCTTCTCCCGACGGTAATCTACCCTGTAAGAGTGATAGGCAAACGCCTAAAAAAGATAGCACTCAAGATGCAGGAAAAGATGGGCGACATAAATACCGTCCTCTATGAGACCATATCGGGCATAAGGATAGTGAAGGCCTTCATCATGGAGAAGCGCGAGGCAAAGAGGTTTGCCGACCAGAATCAAAACTTCTACAAGATAACAATGAAGTCGATAAAGAGGATGCTGGTCGTAAGGCCTATTACCGAGTACGTTGGCGTATTATGCGTGGCACTCCTTCTGTGGTTTGGTAAAGATGAGCTCTTGAGCGGAGAGTTCTCTTACGGGGCATTTACAGCGCTTCTCTTTGCGCTCCTTTCGCTTATAAAGCCGATGAAATCCTTGAGCAATCTCTACGGCGTGGTCCAACAGGCGCTGGCAGCATCGTCCAGGATATTCGAGGTACTTGATGCTGAACCGGGCATAGTTGAAAAACCCGGCGCTGTGATACTTCCTGAGATAAAGAACGATATAGTATTTGAGGGCGTCTCTTTTAAGTATCATACGACAGAGGTGCTTAAGAAAATAGACCTTGTAGTCAAGAAGGGCGAGATACTGGCTATTGTAGGCTCAAGCGGCGTTGGCAAGACTACACTGGTAAACCTTGTACCACGTTTCTACGATTCAACCGGCGGTTCTATCAAGATCGATGGAAAAGACACAAGAGACGTGACACTTGAATCTTTACGTAAGCAGATAGGCATAGTTACGCAAGACCTTATATTATTTAATGATACGGTAAAATTCAATATCGCATATGGCCTGGGCGGCGAGAATGCGACAGATGAAGATATAATGAAGGCAGCGAAAGTCGCAAATGCCCATGAATTCATAGTAGATTTACCCAAAGGGTATGATACCATGATAGGAGAGAAGGGGGTGCGCCTTTCCGGAGGACAGAAGCAGAGGCTGGCGATAGCAAGGGCGATGTTCAAGAACCCGCCCATACTCATACTCGATGAAGCTACATCACAGCTCGATACGGAATCCGAAAGGCTTGTCCAGGATGCACTAAACCGCCTTATGAAGGGCAGGACCGTTTTTGTTATTGCCCACAGGCTGAGCACTATAAAGCATGCCACAAAGATCGTAACCCTTGAAGGCGGCAGTATTAAGGAATCGGGCACACATAAGAAGCTTATGGAGGGCGAAACCACATATAAACGCCTCTATGAGCTCCAGTTTAGGGAATAATCCACCTTCGCTGTACTATATAGCATCTACTTGGCAGCTACGGCGGATAAAAATAAAGCTTGATATTATGGCATAATATGCTATAGTATTAGACTCAATAAGCAACTATTCTAAAAAAGAAAACAAGAGGAGAGTATGACACAGGATACTATAACACAGGATAAAGCGAGTTTACTGAAGAGTCTTTTGGAAGCAGGAGTCCATTTTGGGCACCAGACCAGGCGTTGGAATCCAAAGATGGGCCCTTATATATTTGGAGAGAAGAACAGGATCTACATAATAGACCTGCAGAAGACAGTGGATGCCATTATAGAGGCATGCGCCTACTTAAACAAGGTAGCGCAGGAGGGCGGATATGTCCTCTTTGTAGGTACAAAGAAGCAGGCCCAGGACATCATAAAGGATGAAGCGACACGCTGCGGCATGTTCTATGTAGATCAGCGCTGGCTGGGAGGAATGCTTACGAATTACCAGACCGTAAAGAAGAGCTTAAACAGGATGGAATCTCTTGAAAAGATGAAGGATGACGGCACCTTCGATAAGCTGTCCAAAAAAGAGGTCTCAAAGCTTACGAAAGAGACAAACAAGCTCAAGAAGAATCTTAATGGCGTAAGGAGCATGGAGAGGCTGCCTACAGTGATGTTTATCATAGATTCGCGCAAAGAAGATATAGCGGTTCGCGAAGCCAAAAAGCTCAAGATTAAGGTCGTTGCGCTGGTAGATACAAACTGCGACCCGGATATGATAGATTACGTCATCCCCGGAAACGACGATGCAATAAAGAGCATAAAACTCATTACAGCAATGGCGGCAAAGTCTATCATTGATGGTAGAAACAAATTCCTGCAGGCAATGGAGGCGGAAGAGGCAGCGCTTACCGAAAAACTCGGGGAAGAGCCGAAGATAGACGTGGTTGAAGAAGAGAAGATCGAAGGGATGATCAAGAAAGAGGTTATAAAACTCGAAGAGGAAATAAAAGAGAAAAAACCCGTAGTGAAGGTAATAAAACCAAAGAAAAAGAAAGGTAAGTAAGGGAATGAAGGATGCTATAAAACAGCTACGCGAAAAGACCGGTGCGGGCATGATGGACTGTAAGGCTGCTCTTAAGGAAGCCAGCGGAGATGCCCAGAAGGCGGTCGATATACTAAGAAAGAAGGGGCTTGCGGCAGCTCAGAAGAAGTCGAGCCGTGTTACAAAACAGGGCGTCGTGCAAAGTTATATACATATGGGCGGCAAGATAGGCGTGCTTGTAGAGATAAACTGCGAGACAGACTTTGTGGCGAAGAATGATGAATTCATCAGTTTTGTAAAAGATATAGCCATGCAGGTTGCCGCAGCAAACCCGCTTTTTGTAAAGAAAGAAGAAATCCCGGAGACACTTATTAGCAAAGAGAAAGATATACTGAAGTCTCAGGCCTCCGGATCAGAAAAGAAGAAACCCGCGAATGTAATAGAAAAGATCATAGCCGGCAAACTTGAAAAATTCTACGAGGAAATTTGCCTGCTCGAACAGCCTTTCATAAGAGACCCCAAGATAAAGATAAGAGAGCTCTTGACCTCCGTTGTAGCCAAGACCGGCGAGAACGTAGTCATACGCAGATTTACGAGGTATCAGCTCGGTGAAGAAGAGACGGCCAAAGTATAAAAGAATAGTCCTCAAGCTCAGCGGAGAGGCATTCCAGGGAAAGCTTCCATACGGGATTGATACCCAAACAGTTTGCTCTATAGCGCAGCAGGTAAAAAAGGTAAAGAAGCTCGGACTCGATGTAGCCGTCGTCGTTGGCGGCGGGAATATATTCCGCGGCATGTCAGGTACCAATAAAGGCATAGACAGATCTACCGCGGACTACATGGGTATGCTCGCCACAGTAATAAACGGCTTAGCACTCCAGGATGCCCTTGAAAAGATAAACGTCGTTACAAGGGTCCTCACCGCAATCGAGATGCAGGAACTCGCAGAGCCCTATATAAAACGTAGGGTCACAAGACATCTGGAGAAGAATCGTGTCGTGATATTTGTCGGAGGTACCGGCAATCCGTATTTCACCACTGATACGACAGCAGCGCTAAGGGCTGTAGAGATAGGCGCAGAGGTGGTGCTAAAGGCCACAAAGGTTGACGGTGTCTATTCGAGCGACCCCATAAAGAATAAAAACGCCAGGAAGTTTAGCGAATTAAAATATATAGACGTATTAAAGAGATCACTGAAAGTAATGGATGCTACCGCAATAAGCCTGTGCATGGACAATAAACTTCCTCTCGTAGTCTTTAATCTTACCCGGCCGGGCAATATAGAAAAGGTAGTTATGGGAGAGAAGATAGGTACCACTATCAGGGGGTGACGCAGATGGCAGTCAAAGAAGTTCTCAGAGAGACAGAAGCCAAGATGAAGAAGACCATAGAGGTCGTAAACAGAGAATTTACCTCGATCCGCACGAGCCGCGCGTCGACAACTCTTGTGGATAATATGAAAATAGAATATTACGGTACCCCTACACCGTTAAAACAACTTGCTACCATCTCTACGCCTGAACCGAAACTCCTTGTGATAAATCCATGGGACAAATCATCAATGGGCGAGATAGAAAAGGCTATTTTAAAATCAGACCTTGGCATAAATCCGACAAACGACGGCAAGGTCATCCGACTTGGCATTCCACAACTTACCGAAGAGAGGCGTAATGAGCTTGGCAAGGTTGTACACAGAATAGCAGAGGACGGAAAAGTCTCTCTACGGTCCATCAGGCATATGGCCAACGATAAGATAAAAAAGATGCAGGACGATAGCCAAATTTCGAAAGACGAAAGTTTCTGGGGAAAAGACGATGTACAGAAACTTATTGATAAATATACGAAAGAGATCGACGATCTTTTTGAGCATAAAGAGAAAGAGATAAAAGCGGTATAAGTGCCCCGCTGTGATTAACTTGTTCTTTATAGATTAAAGTGCCCGCTAGTCAAATGAGCAGATGATTTGCGGAATGAAGTGACGCAAATCATAGGCCAAAGGCCGTCTGCGAATTTGATCCCGCCTTAGTGAGCTTTAGCTCACATATGGCGGGACTCATCTGCGATTAGCGTGTCCTTTGTAGATGTTACGTGCCCCGCTAGCTCATCAGGTAGAGCACCGCTTTTTTAAGGCGGCTGCGAGAGGTTCGAGTCCTCTGCGGGGTACCAAAAATAAAACTCCTTATTTTAGATAAGGAGTTTTATTTTTGGTATCATATGTTGGACTCGAAGCGAGCGAACGCCGAGCGAAGCGAGGAAGAGGCCGTAAGTCCGAATGGACCGGCCGGAAGTGAGCGAGGTGAGCCTACGCAGGCGAGCTCCGCGAGCCGTAGTAGGCAAATCCCCCCTTCCGCACCACCGTACCATTCGCAAAAATTACTACGTAATTTTCGCTCAGGTACGGTG
>JABMRJ010000062.1 GCA_013202745.1 Candidatus Omnitrophota bacterium | reverse complement strand
CGATAGCGTTGCTTCTAAACTTTCTTTAGAAAATGTAAAGATCGTTAAAAAGATTCCCGGCAAGAAACTTGAAGGGTTGGTTGCAAGGCACCCGTTTATTGAAAGAGACTCCAGGGTTGTCCTTGCGGAGTATGTATCCAATGTCGAAGGAACCGGGTGTGTCCACACGGCACCCGGCCATGGACAGGATGATTATCTAACGGGCAGGGCGTATAAACTCCCTACTATAATGCCCGTTGACCAGAAGGGACGGTTTGATAATACTGCGGGAGGACTTAAAGGATTATCTATTTATAAGGCAAATGCGGAAATACTCAAGAACCTCTCTTCATCGGGTGATCTACTATGTAGAGAGGATATAAGCCACTCATATCCGCACTGCTGGCGATGTAAAGAGCCTATCATCTTCAGGGCTACAGAGCAATATTTTATGAGCATAGATAAGAAGGGTCTAAGAAAGAAACTCCTCGATGTCATTAAGAGCAAGGTAAGGTGGATCCCCGACATGGGCAAGGGGAGGATATCCTCTATGGTCGAAAACAGGCCCGACTGGTGCCTCTCGCGCCAGAGATACTGGGGAGTGCCTATACCTGCATTCTACTGCGCTGATTGCGGTGAACTCCATCTTGACGGAAGATCAATAAGGAATGTGGCCGGGATAGTTGAGAAGGAAGGGTCCAATGCATTCTTCTTAAGAGACCCTGAACAGCTCCTGCCCGCCGGTACAAAGTGCAAAAAGTGCAAAAGTGCCAATTTTAAGAAAGAGACCGATATCGTCGATGTATGGTTTGAATCAGGCGTAAGCCACCAGGCCGTGCTCAAGCGCCGTGACCAGTTTCCATCAGACCTCTATCTCGAAGGATCTGATCAGCACAGGGGGTGGTTTCAGTCCTCTCTCATAACCGCTTATGCTATAGAGAAGAGACCTCCTTATGCATCTGTACTTACTCACGGATTTGTCGTTGACGGTGATGGCAAGAAGATGTCCAAATCCATGGGGAATGTTATAGCGCCGCAGGATATCATGAAGAGGTACGGTGCTGATATATTGAGGTTATGGGTCGCGTCAAGCGATTACAATGAAGACGTAAGGCTTTCCGAAGAGATACTCAAGAGGCTCTCAGATGCATACCGCAAGATAAGGAATACCTTCAAATATCTCTTGAGCAATATATATGATTTTGATTTTAAGGATGTCTGTCCATATAAGGATATGCTCGAGATTGACAGGTGGGCATTAGGAGAAACACGGAATCTGATCGATGCGGTCCAGAGCCATTATGATAATTATAATTTCCACTTTATCTACCATGCCATCTATAATTTCTGCACGGTAACGATGTCATCAATATACCTTGACATTCTCAAAGATAGATTGTATACTTTTGCGGCTGCGTCACACGCCAGGAGATCTGCGCAGAGTGCGATGCATATTATACTTTCATCATTGATTAGGATGCTTGCGCCGATCTTAAGCTTTACGGCCGAAGAGGCATGGGGCAAGATGCCGGGCGCAGGAGATGATAGTGTCCACTTAAGCGCGTGGCCGGAATCGGATGATATTAAATGTGATAAGAAGCTCCTTGAAAAATACAGAACTTTGTTTGCAGTCCGGGAGAAAGTTCTTGCGGAGCTTGAGCTGGCGCGCCAGGCAAAAATCATAGGTTCTCCCCTTGAAGCGAAGGTAGTCTTAAAGGTAAAGAGCGGCGAATATGCAGAGGCCTTAAAGAGAGAGGCAAAAGAGCTCCCAAGTATCTTTATAGTCTCTCAGGTAGAGATAGATTCGGACGCTTCGCCAAAGGCGGAGATGGAGATAAAGGTAACAAAGGCGGCAGGCGATAAATGCTGTCGATGCTGGAATTATAGTGAAAGCGTAGGGAAGGATGAGGTTTATAAAGATCTCTGCTTAAGGTGTAGAGATGTTATCAAAACAAACTCGAAGGAGGCAGTTAAGAGATGAACAAAAAAGAAGCGGAAATATATAAGAAACTTTTATTAAAAGAGCGCGGTGAGATTCTCAGCGGAGTAGATCGCATCACAGAGGAGATGCTAAAGAAGTCGCAGCGCGATGCTTCCGGCGACCTTTCAGGCTATACCTTCCATATGGCTGACGTGGCGACTGACAATTATGATAGAGACTTTTCGCTGGGCATAGCCGATGCGGAGCGTGAGACACTCATAAAGATAGACGAGGCCTTGAAGAGGATAATGGATAAGAATTATGGCAATTGTCTTTCGTGTGAAAAGTCTATAGCAAAAAAACGACTCAAAGCCGTACCACACGCCGAGTATTGCAAAAAATGCCAGGAGAAAGAAGAGTCACAACCGAAGGTAGAATAATACCACGCCTTTTAACTATAAGCCTCTCTGTCTTGTTCTGTGATCAGATAGCGAAGCTCTTCATACAAAGAGTAATTCCATCGGGAAGCTCACTTGCCGTAATAAAAAATATCTTTCACCTTACCCTGGTTTATAATAAAGGAGCCGCTTTCGGCATATTTAAGTCACAGACTTTTCTTTTTACAGTATTGGGCATCGCCTGCGCGATCTTTGCATTTTTGTATTTACCGCGCATTAAGAGAGAGCCCGGTATTACAAGATATGCTTTTGCGCTGATCCTCGGCGGGATCCTCGGAAATCTTATAGACAGGCTCAGGTTCGGCTACGTGATAGATTTTCTCGATTTCCGCGTATGGCCGGTATTCAATATAGCAGATAGCGCCATAACTATCGGAGCACTGCTTATATGTATCCAGATCCTTAAGCCCCGGAAGAAGGCCAAAATATGCATCCGGTAATAGTTAAATGCGGACCATTTACCATATACGCCTACGGCTTCCTTGTATCACTCGCCTTTATAGTGACGAGTTATCTTATAGCGAAGGATTCACAAAGATACTCTATCCCAAAAAATTCTCTATGGGATTTTCTCCTTCTTCTGCTTATAGCCGGACTGGTAGGCGCGAGATTATTTCATGTCAGTTTAAATCTCAGCCACTACATAAAGAACCCCCTTGAAATTGTAAACATACAGGGAGGGGGGCTGGCGATACAGGGTGGAATAATCGCCTCCATCATTGCAGGGGCGATCTTTCTTTCAAAGAATAGACTGCCCTTCTGGAAAGCAGGAGACCTCGTAATGCAGTATCTTCCTCTCGGGCAGGCCATCGGGAGGATCGGGTGTTTCATGAATGGGTGCTGCTTCGGAATACCATTCGCGAAAGATACCCTCTTGAGACATCCTACGCAAGTGTATCTCTCATTAGCATTATTATCGATCTATATTTTATTGCGTATAATATCACAGAAGAAGAGATTTGACGGAGAGATATTTCTTTTGTACTTCCTGTTATATGCCCCGGCCAGGTTCATGATAGATTTTTTGAGAGGGGACTTAACTACTATCTTTGCGGGGCTTAACATGTCGCAGATGATCAATATAATCCTCTTCGCCGTTAGCCTTGTTCTATATTATCTTAGAAGGAGATATGGAAACACACAGATTAAAGGCCCAGGAAAAAGATAATAATAAGAGACTCGATCTGTTTCTGGTAGAGAATCTTACTGCGGATTACTCCAGATCTTTTGTACAGAGGCTGATCCTGAAAGGGCATGCCAGCGTAAATGACACTGTAGTCAAGAGGCATGCCAGGATAAAGAAGGGGGATCTTGTAGTGTTTACCGTCCCTCCGCCGGTGGAGACGCGGATATCAGCAGAAGATATCCCATTGAATATCGTCTTTGAAGATGATCACCTGATTGTTATTGACAAGCCCGCCGGGATGGTTGTCCATCCGGCCGTAGGGAACAAAAGAGGAACCATGGTAAATGCGCTTCTTTGGCACTGTAAAGATCTTTCAGGAGTAGGCGGACAACTGAGGCCGGGGATAGTTCACAGGCTTGACAAGGATACCTCCGGCCTGCTCGTTGCCGCCAAGGATGACTACACGCACAAACGTCTCTCGGACCAATTTAAAAAACGGACTACACGACGAAAATACATCGCTTTTGTAAAAGGTGTAGTCCAGCTCGACAACGGTACTATAGATCTCCCTATCGGCAGGCATAAGAGACAGAGGGAGAAGATGGCCGTTAGTTTTACAGAAGCCAAAGATGCTATCACGCACTATAAGGTCTTGAAGCGCTACGATAACTATACAATGCTTGAATTGGAGCTCGGGACAGGCAGGACACATCAGATAAGGGCGCACATGGAATATCTCGGCCATTCTCTTTTAGGCGACAAGAAATATGGCAAGGCATCAAACCTTATTGAGCGCCATGCGCTCCACGCAGCCATGCTCGGATTTAAGCACCCGGTCACGAAAAAAATGATGGAGTTTAAGTCTGAGATGCCGGATGATATGAAGCGACTATTATAAGGTCTGCGGTACCCGTCTCCGCTTGTCGCTTCGGCGGACACCGCACACCTTTTCATAATGCGCATGTACTCTTGTGTTATTCTTGTGTTCATTTCACTTGCTTTCTTAACTTTCTATGATATAATTAACGTAATATAGGCGTAATAATATGAATAAGAATCTAAAAATAGGCTTAGGGTTATTAATAACTGCTAGCGTATTCCTTATGTGCAGTACGGTAGCTTTTTTTATTCTTAAAGAATCCGAAAAAGAGAAGAGGGCTTATATAGAAGCAGAACTAAAAAAAGCTGTTATAGCCAAGGAAGATACTGTGCGCGAACTTGGCGAGATAAAGATCATAAATAAAGATCTTGAGTCCAAGCTGAGTTCTGCCAGGGATGAGGCCAAGAAGATCTCTGAGCAACTCGCAAGAGAGAAGGCGTCAAAAGAGTCCCTTACATCACAGCTTGAAGAAGAGAAGAGAAAGTCAGACGAGCTTTTGGATGACGTGATGAAAGAGAAAGAGGAGCGCCTGGGACTGGTCCACAAGCTTACGAGCGCAGAAGGCGCCTTTCGCGATCTTAATGACCAGTACAAGGTCTTGATGGACGCCAAGGAGACGCTCGAAGCCAGGCTCAAGGATATGATGACCAGAAAGGGCGTAGAGCTCGAGAGAATAGAAGTGAGGGGTAGTACATACCAGAAGGATGAATCAGGAGATTTAACAAACAGATATTACGAAAAACCATTAAACATCTCCAGGCCGGCCCCTTCCGAGAAACCCAAAGATGATGTTGTTGTGGAGACTGCGTACACGAAGATCCCTGCAGAGGCACCCCAAAACCAGGGCGCCGTACTGGTAGTGAACAGAAAATTTGATTTTATCGTTTCTAACCTCGGAAAGGCAGACGGCATAAATATAGGAATGGAGCTCGATGTGTACAGGAAGGACAAACTTATTGCGCGTACATGCGTAGAGAAACTTTATGAAAAGATGTCCGCCTCCACCATATTGCCCGATTTTACCAACGCCGGTATAAGAGAAGGGGATCAGGTCTTTGTCTCCTCAGAATGACATAGTGCCTTCCATGAAAAGTATAAAGATAAACCCAATAAAGAAGATCGTCGGCAGCATTCGCCTCAAAGGCGACAAGTCTATATCCCACCGCACGGTGATGATAGCCTCCATTGCGGAAGGCAGATCAGTAATAAAAAATTTCCTGAAAAGCGCAGATTGCTTATATACGGTCAAGGCCTTCCAGGGGCTTGGCGTGGATATAAGATTTTTAGGCGAGGACCTTATTATTGAAGGAGCCGGACTGGGAGGGCTTAAGAAGCCTCAAGGGGATATATATCTGGGGAATTCAGGTACATCTATGAGGCTCATATCCGGGATACTGGCAGGACAGGCCTTTGAGACCACACTTACCGGAGACGAATCCTTATCAAGCCGCCCTATGCACAGGATTATTGAACCATTGAGGCTCATGGGCGCAAGGATAAGTGCGAGAGAAGATAACTTCGCTCCGCTTACTATAAAAGGCGGTAAGCTGAAAGCGATAAGATATAAGAGCAAGGTTGCAAGCGCACAGGTAAAGTCTGCCGTAATGCTTGCAGCGTTATATGTCGACGGCGTAACAGAGCTGGAAGAGCCCGTTAAATCCCGTGATCACACCGAGAGGATGCTCAGCCTCTTTGGCGCAAAGATGGTAATAGACGACCAGAAGGTTACGCTCTATGGATCTCAGAGGCTGAAGGCCCAGGCGTTCGAGATCCCGGGAGATATATCGAGCGCCGCCTTCTTCATAACAGCCGCATTACTATTAAAAGGTTCAGAGCTTGTAATAAAGGATATACTCAGCAATAGGACACGTACGGGTTTATTGGATGCGCTCACAAATATGGGCGGCGATATCAGCATTGAGAATAAACACTTTAACGGTTGTGAAGATATATGTGATATCACTGTGAAATATAGCAGCCTAAAAGGCATTTCAATAGAGAAGGATAAGATACCTTCTATTATAGATGAGTTACCTATATTAATGGTGGCTGCGCTCTTTGCCGAAGGGGATACATTGATCAAAGGGGCCGGAGAATTGCGCGTTAAGGAGACAGACAGGATAGATTCCATGACCGCGGCGTTAACGGGCATGGGCGCGGATATCTCCGTGGACGGAGACGATATTAAGATAAGAGGTAACAAGAGCATTAAAGGCGCAAAGGTCGCAAGCTTAGGGGATCATCGGACTGCGATGGCGCTCGTTGTAGCGGCGCTCGCTTCTAACGGCGAATCTGAGATAAATGATATAGGCTGTATCGATACATCATTCCCTGAATTTTTCGATCTCATGGAATCCGTCAGCGTTAAAAACTAGTTGACACATATAATAAGGTCTGTTATAATTTTTAAAAGCAATGGATGCAAATACAGTGTTTAAAAAGATTCTGGGATTGATGCAAAAGGCATTTGATTTTATTGCGGGTTTATTCTCAAATGATATGGGAATAGACCTTGGCACTGCAAGTACCCTCGCATACGTTAAAGGGCAGGGGATAGTCCTCTGTGAACCTTCCGTAGTCGCGATCCAAAAAGGCACATCAAACGTACTCGCTGTAGGGGAAGAGGCCAAGCGCATGCTTGGACGCACGCCTGGTAATATAGTAGCCATACGCCCCATGAAAGACGGCGTAATAGCCGATTTCGAGATTACAGAGAGTATGCTTCGTTATTTTATCAAGAAGGTCCATAACTCGCGCCGTCTGGTAAGGCCGAGGATGGTGATAGCCATTCCTTCAGGCATAACAGAAGTCGAGAAGCGCGCGGTTAAAGACTCAGCACTCCACGCAGGCGCAAGGGAAGTCTTCATGATCGAGGAGCCTATAGCGGCCGCGATAGGAGTAGGGCTGCCGATACAGGAACCTGCCGGGAATATGATTATCGATATAGGCGGTGGCACCACAGAGATGGCCGTCATATCTCTGGCCGGTGTAGTATTCTCCAAATCTATAAGGATAGGCGGCGATGAGATGGATGATGCTATAATAAATTATCTCAAGAAGACCTATAACCTGATGATTGGTGAGCGGACGGCCGAAGAGATCAAAATAAAGATAGGCTCCGCGTATCCTCTCGAACAAGAATTAACTATGGAGGTAAGGGGTAGAGATCTTGTGGCAGGGCTCCCTAAGATGATTACCGTTACCAGCGAAGAGATAAGAGAGTCCCTGGGCGAACCTATAGCACAGATTATCGAGAGCATAAGGATTACACTTGAGAGGACGCCGCCCGAACTTTCAGCCGACCTGATAGATAGGGGAATCATCATGGCCGGAGGCGGTGCACTCCTGAGGGGTTTTGATAAGCTGATACAGGAGGAGACCGGGTTGCCTGTACACGTTGCAGATGATCCTCTCACGGCAGTCGCATTAGGCACAGGTAAGGTCTTGAGCGAATTGCACTATCTTAAGAGAGTAGCCGTAACCCACAAGTTAGAATCTTAGTATACCCACCTTAAAGTGTGAACAGAAATAATATTACAATATCGATATTGACCGCTGTTGTCTTAATCTGGGCAGTCAATTTGTTATTTACCGCCACACGAAGCAAAATCCTCGATATAGTAGAACCCGTCTTTAAAAGCTCGCATAATATCTCGCGAAAAGTCATATCATCTGTATTTCCGGAAAGCCGTCTTGCAGAAGAGAACCGGATCCTTAAAGAGAAGATAGAGATCATAAGAAAAAGACTTGTTGAACTGGACGAAGTCATCCGCGAGAATAACCGATTAAAAAAATTACTCAATTTTAAAAAATATACAAAATACAAGACCCTATCGGCCCGGATAATAGGCAGGGATCCGTCGAACTGGACGAGTATAATCTTTATAGATAAGGGCAAGAAGGACGGCATTAAAAAGTACACGGCCGTTGTTACAGATAAAGGGCTTCTCGGCAGGGTGATTGAACAGGGAGCATCCAGCGCAAAGGTGATGTTTGTAACTGATCCGGATTCAAGGGTAGGCGTGCTCATCGAAAGGACACGCCATGACGGCCTGCTTTACGGGACGCTGAGCAGGCAGTGCCAGATGGTTTTTATATCACTCAATGCGGATGTATGGCCGGGGGATCTTGTCATTACCTCAGGGCTTGGCGGTTCTATACCCAAGGGGATCCTTGTGGGGACCGTTGAAGACGTATTCATAGATAAGAGCGGCCTGTATCAGACGGCTATCGTAAAACCCGCAGTAGACTTATCGCGGGTGGAAGAGGTCCTATGTATAGAATAGGAAAGGCGCGCGCATACGCCTTGATAGCAGCCGGTGTTTTAGTAGAGAGCGCACTATTGGGCATCGGGACCGCGAAGCTCGATTTTGTGCTTATTATCATAATATTCATAAGCCTCCATTCAGATTGGAGAGATTCTCTTGAGGCAGGACTCTTTGGAGGGCTATTGCGCGGTATATTGACTACGGGTTCCGTAGGTTTGAGTATGGCAGTATTCGGCTTATCCGCACTCCTGGCGACTTACCTTAAAAACAAGATATATAAAGAGAGTTTTTTGGCGCAGATACTCCTTACATTATCTCTGTCACTCACTACCGGCTCACTCAGCATTTTTTTTAAGGTTGTGATGAGAGGTGCCGAGCCTGTCGGAATACCATCGTGGCATGTATCACTTCTTACGCTCTTACTTGCCGCATCATATACCTCTATCCTGGCGCCGCCTGCATTCTTTTGTTTGAACAAGATCTTAAAGATAAGAGAGCCTAAATTTTAGCTATGAGGATAAAGACATTAGGGATAATCATATTTGTCTCCTTTTTATTTATTATAATAGGACTCTTCTATATACAGATCGTAAGGGGTACCTTATATCAGAAACTCTCCACGCAGAACCGCATAAGGCTCCTGTCCATAGAGAGCCCCCGCGGAAGAATATTTGACACCAATGGCGAACTCCTGGTGGACAATAGGATATCATTCGATGTCGCCATCATACCGCAGGAGTTAAAACATAAGGATGAGATTCTAAAAGATCTCAGTGGTATTCTTGATGTTTCCCAGGAAGATCTAAGAAAATCCCTTAAAAGAAATTTTGTCACACCGTTTCAGCCTGTAAAGATCCTCTCCGATATAGGCAAGAAAAAGGCGATAATACTTGAGGAAGAGAGGCTGGACCTGCCAGGCGTCTTTATAGAGACGTCCCCGCGCAGGCATTATATTTACAAGGATGCCGGTTCACATATCTTTGGTTATTTAGGGCAGATAAACCGGGGTGAGCTTACACGCCTTAAGGATTACGGTTATCGCATGAACGACCTTATCGGCAAATCAGGTATAGAGAAGCATTACAACAATTACTTAAAAGGCACCCGCGGCGGCATGCAGATAGAAGTGAATAACATGGGATACCAGGTAGGTTTTCTCGGTATAAGGGAGCCTGTAAAGGGTAAAGATCTCTACCTTACTATAGATATAAGGCTCCAGAGTTTTATAGAGGAAATCTTCAAGGGCGCGCGCGGTGCTGTATGTGTTATGGATCCGAGAAACGGCCGTATCTTAAGCCTGGTAAGTACCCCATCCTTCGACCCGAACCTCTTTATCGAGGATGCAGGGTCCGGCAAAATAAGCAGCCTATTCGTAAGGAAAGACTATCCTATGCTCAATAGGGCGGCCCATTGTACTTATCCTCCGGGATCTGTATTTAAGGTCGTGACCGCAGCTGCAGCGCTTGAGAGGGGCGGGGTAACAGCACGTACTACTTTGACATGCAATGGCAGTTATGCCCTCGGGAATAAGGTATTCAGATGCTGGAAAAAGAAGGGCCACGGTGAACAGAGTATGCGTGATGCCATCAAAAACTCCTGCAATGTCTATTTTTATCAGGCAGGGAGCATGGCCGGCGTCGAGAACTTAGCCAACTACTCCTCGCGGTTTGGATTCGGCAGGCCTACAGGTATCGACCTGTCCAATGAGGCGAGCGGACTCGTACCGAATAAGATGTGGAAGGCGCTAAAAAAGAGGGAGTCATGGTATAAGGGGGAGACGCTCAACTATTCTATAGGCCAGGGGTATCTTCTGGTAACACCCTTACAGATAGTCAGGGCAATATCTGCCATTGCAAACGGCGGCTATCTGGTAAAACCCTACTTAGTCAAGAGGATAGAGGATGTCGATATCTCCCAGATAGAAAAGAGGCCGGTTAATATTAGCAAAGAGACGATAGAGATAATTAAAGAGGGTCTTGTAAAAGTGGTCAATGACTCTAATGGCACAGGTCGCAATGCTGTTGTCAGCGGGCTCAAGGTGGCGGGTAAGACCGGGACAGCACAGACCTCTACCGACAAGACACATGCGTGGTTTACTGGGTTTGCCCCGGCAGACGATCCCAAGGCGGCGGTAGTCATATTCCTTGAGTATGGCGGGAAAGGCGGCCTCGCAGCCAGCAAGACCGCAGGTGATATTTTCGGAAAACTTAAGGAGTTAAATTATTTCTAAATATGAAGGCAAAGTTACATAGGGATTTTGACAGGGTACTATTCATAGTTACACTCGTAATATTTGCTATAGGGCTTTCCTCTATATATAGCGCAACACATACTGAGGGCTCCGGTCTTTTGGGCGGCCTGGTATTGAAACAGATTCTCTGGATGTGTGCGGGACTCGTAATTCTTTTTCTAATACTCAATATAGACTACCAGCGCTTTATAGATTGGGCATATATATTATTTGGCTTAAACTGCCTCTTGCTTGTTATGGTGCTCTTTTTCGGCCGCGCCAGATTCGGCGCACAGAGATGGTTCTCAATAGGGGGATTCGGCTTCCAGCCTTCCGAATTTATAAAGATTACCTACATACTTGCCCTGAGCTCTTATCTTGGGACTAGGGCGAAGTTCTCTTATAGAATCACAGATCTCTTTGTGCCGTTTCTCATTACCATGCCGCCTCTGGTTCTTATCTATCTGCAACCCGATTTAGGAACCGCGCTCGTCCTTATGCCCATCCTCTTTTTTATGTTATTTGCAAGGGGTGCGAGGATAAGGCACCTCCTAACGATAATCTCTATCGGATTATTATCGACCCCTTTTATATGGCACATGCTTAAAGAATATCAGAAACTGAGGTTATCGGTCTTTATAAACCCCAATGCCGATCCGCTCGGTGCCGGCTATACTATGATCCAGTCGAGGATAGCTATAGGTTCGGGATTCGTCCTGGGCAAGGGCTGGCTGAGCGGTACGCAGAACCAGCTTAATTTTCTTCCCGAGAGGCATACCGATTTTATATTTTCTGTGATAGGCGAAGAGGGAGGTTTTATAGGCTGCCTCATACTTATAGGCCTATTTTCCGTCTTGCTCTACAGAGGGCTTAAGATAGCCGGCGCTACAGCCGATACCTACGGTAGGTCCATGGCTGTAGGGATAATCGCAATGCTCGCCTTTCAGATAATCGTCAATCTGGGAATGGCCGCAGGGTTTATGCCTGTAGTAGGCCTGCCATTGCCCCTTATGAGTTACGGGGGCTCTTCACTCATCACAACCATGATCTCTATCGGCCTTCTCTTAAACATAGGCATGCGCCGTCCGAGATTCTGACCATGTTAAATCAAGCTAAATTTGAAGAGATACTGTCGCGCGTACAGAGGCCCGGGAGATATCTCGGCAATGAGTGGAATGTTGTAAAGAAGGATCTCCGGAATTCCCGATTGCGGTTTGCGCTTGCCTTTCCCGATCTCTACGAAGTCGGCATGAGCCATCTTGGCTTCAAACTCATATACCATCTGCTGAATAATAGGCCGGATATAGCATGCGAAAGAGTCTTCTCTGTCAATATTGACCTAGAGAAGATCCTGAGGGCGGAAGCGATACCCTTGTTTACGCTTGAGTCAAGAGCGGATATCGCGAGTTTTGACATTATCGGATTCTCGCTGGCATACGAACTCAATTATACAAATCTATTAAATATCCTGGATATGGCCGGCGTACCGCTTACGTCGAGCGAAAGGGGCGAGAATGAACCCATTGTAATAGCCGGAGGGCCTTCATCATTCAATCCGGAACCGCTCAGCGATTTTATAGACCTCTTTATAATAGGAGAGGCAGAAGAGGTTCTCTTCGAATGTATAGATGCGGTAATCGCATCTAAAGAAGGAGGGCATTATAATAAAGAAAACCTTCTTAAGGAGCTGTCGCATATAGAGGGCGTCTATGTACCGTCGGTATACCGCAATACAAACCCGCCTACCATAAGAAAAAGGGTGATAGCAGATCTCGAGAATTCATTCTATCCCACAAAGCAGATCGTCCCTTATATCGGCATAGTCCATGACAGGCTGAGTGTGGAGATCATGAGGGGGTGTCCGCATCTGTGCAGGTTCTGCCAGGCGCGCACACTCTATCATCATAAAAGAGAGCGTTCAGCAAGGAAGGTACTCGAGCTGTGCGAAGAAGGATTAAAGGAGACAGGATACGAAGAAGTCTCTCTTCTTTCACTGTCATCAGGGAGCCATTCCCATATCATAAGTATTATACAGTCCATTATCAAAAAATATTACAAGAAGGGTGTAAATATCTCCCTTCCTTCGCTAAGGGTAGATAAGATCATTAAGGAATTTCCTGAGCTTCTTAGCAATATTAGGATAAGCGGACTGACTCTTGCGCCTGAAGCAGGATCGAGCCGCCTGAGATCTGTCATAAATAAAGGCATAGATATAGATGAGCTTAAACCCGCCATTGAGGCAGCTGTAAAATTCGGGTGGAAGAGAGTAAAACTCTACTTTATGATAGGTCTCCCTACCGAGGAGTACAAAGATATAGACGAGATGATTGATGCGGTGAATTCCATGCTCAATATAGACAGGCGCCTCCAGATCAATGTAAGCATATCTTCATTTATCCCGAAGCCGCATACACCATTCCAGTGGGAAGGCATGTTTAGAGAAGAAGAGCTCAATAGTAGGCTAAACTACATAATGGAGAGGCTGACAGCGAGGAGGGTGAAGATAAAATTCCAAAATACTAAGGTGAGCATACTGGAAGGTATAATATCCCGCGGGGACATGCGCCTTGGCAGGGTCATCTTGCGTGCATTCAAAAAAGGCTGCAGGTTCGACAGCTGGTCTGAGCACTTTAACTACGGAGCATGGATGGAGGCCTTCAAAGAGGAGGGCGTAGACCCTTACTCTTATATATATGAAAAGAGAGATTTTGAAGCCAAACTACCCTGGGACCACATCGATCCGGGTATTACACACTCCCACCTCATTAGTGAAGCTAAGAAGATAAAAACGTCCTCCTGATATAGGTCAGAACGTTTTTATTTCATAGGGGAACCTAAGGTTCCCCCTCCATGACGTTCGCTACGACATGGAATCTCCCAGACGCTCACTGTCACCCCCTCCTAGTATGTACTCAGAAAATGGCATATTTTTTGCCATCCTTAACATTGACATAGATCCGTCGGATGCCAAACAAATATGCCATTTCCCTAACACACCAATCTATATTAAAGAGAAAGGGGGAGTATGTCCCCCTTTCTCTTTAAGAATCTCTTACCCCCTAAAGTTGTGTCGCTTCGGCAAAGTGCCGCAGTCCTTTATCCAGCCCCAAAGACACATAGAGCCTTCGCTCAGTATTTTCTTGTACCGGGTGCAAATTTACTCACCAACCTGTCCCCAGGGACAGCTTGGAGCTCAATTCGGGGACACTTTGCCGAACAAAATTGCACCCGGTACAAGAAGCTGAGGGGAGCGCCTGCCTGCCGGCAGGCAGGTAACGTAAGACTTTTTCCTATTGCGCGTTCTGTAATATAGCTTGAGCTAAGGTGCAATCCCTGCCTCTTAAGTTTGACAAAATATATAGTGTAATGTATACTTGTTGATAATTATAATATAATAATAATATAACAGGAGGGTGTTATGAAAAAATTATTTAGACGTATGTCTATGGTTCCAAAAGGCTTACGTTATAAGCTAATGATATCTTTTGCCCTCATGTCTATAATCCCGCTTCTTGTGTGCGTATATCTCGTCTCAACTTTCATCTTCCCGGCCCTTGATGACCTTGCGGAGGTGAGCATAATCGTGATCCTTACGATATCTATAGCCCTTCTCGGGCTAATTCTCGCCAAGAGGATGGTAGACCCCATTATAGATATGGCGCTTGAGACCCGCATCATCGCAAGCGGCGATTTCGGCAAAAGGGTGACAATAGAGACAGAGGATGAGGTCGGCGACATTGGCAGATCTATAAACGCCATGACTCAGAAGATAAAGGGCTATATGAGCGAGCTCCAGGATTATAGCGTAAGGACTAAAGAGGTGAATCTTGAGATTCAGAAGAAGGTCCTGGCGCTATCTAACCTCCTCCAGATAGGCGACATGATAGCCGTCTCTGAAAAGCTGGAACGTGTTTACGAGATCATAGTAGAAAAAGTAAATGACCTCTATGATGACAACTCCACAGCGCTCTTTTTAATTAGAGATAATAGCCCGAAATTGAACCTTATGGCGTCGTCTAATATAGATAAAGAGCATTTAAAGACGATCTCTTTTAATCTTGGTAAAGAGTTCCTGGGGCGGAATGTGGGTGATAAGAAGGTTATCAAGGTCGATACCTCTGCGCGGTTGACGTCGCAATCCGAAGATATCTGCAGAAAATTCAAGATGCGAAACTGTGCCGTAGTGCCCGTGATATCGCGCGGCAGTTCTATAGGCTTTATCTTTACAGGAAACAATACGGATAATTTCAGGTTCAGAGAGGATGACATCGAGCTTATTAAGGTACTGAGCAAGCAGTTGGGCATTGCCATTGGAAACGATCTACTTGTTAGAAAGACCAAAGAGCTGGCAATAAAGGATGAGCTTACGGATCTCTATAATAATAAATATATAAAAGAGAGGCTTGGCGAAGAGATAAAGAGGGCGATGCTCTACCAGAGGCCATGCTCACTACTGCTTTTTGATATAGACAATTTTAAAGAGTTCAGACAGACGCAGGGTGAAATGGTAACAGAAGATGTGCTGAAGAAAATTGCAGCTACGCTCAAAGATAGCGTTACGCCCGTGAGTAAAGTGGCCAGGATAGGCGGCGACGAATTTGCTGTCGTCCTTCCGGAGAAGAACAAGAAGGAGGCGACACAGCTTGCAGAAGAGATAAGAAAAAAAGTAGAGGATATTGGAATAAAGGTCTCTAAGAAGAGCAAATTCTCGCTTACCATAAGCGGGAGTGTAAGCGAGAATCCGATAGACGGGATCTCATCCAAGGATCTCTTTGAAAAGGCCACCGCTCTTATGAAAAGGGCAAAACTTGAAGGCAAAAATAGAGTTGCGACATAAATAAGAGAGAGAGGGGACATGAAGAGCGAATTGAAGATATTATTGAAACAGATGATACTAAAGAATGCATCCGATCTCCATATAACGGTCGGCACGCCACCGCAGTATCGTATAGATGAAAAGCTTGTATCCGCAAATGCAGATGTGGTGAATTCGCAGATCTCAAAAGATCTGGCCTACAGCCTGTTGAGCCAGGAGCAGATAGAGAGGTTTGAGAAGGATAGGGAGCTTGACATGTCCTTCAGCGTAGAGGGCTTGAGCCGCTTCAGGGTAAATGTATATCAGCAGCGCGGGAGCGTAGGTGTGGCGATAAGGGCCATACCTTTTAAGATCATGAGTTTTGAAGAATGCGGACTGCCGATCGGGCCCGTAACGGAATTGTCGAGAAAGCCGAAAGGGCTTGTGCTGGTAACAGGCGCAACCGGAAGCGGGAAGACGACTACGCTTGCATCTATGGTCAATGCGATAAGCTTAGAAAGGCAATGCCATATAATAACCATTGAAGATCCTATAGAATTTCTCCATGAGCACAAGAAGGCCATAATTGAACAGAGGGAGTTGGGTTCGGATACGTTTTCATTTGGGGCCAGCCTCAAGCACGTCCTTAGGCAGGACCCTGACGTCATACTCATAGGAGAGATGAGGGATCTCGAGACCATAGAGTCTGCGCTCATCATCGCAGAGACCGGACATCTTGTATTTGCAACTCTCCATACCTCAGATGCTGTCCAGACTATCAATAGGGCTATAGATGTCTTTCCGGCATACCAGCAGGCGCAGATACGTACCCAGTTGTCCTTCGTGCTTATGGGTGTCGTCTCACAGCAGCTTATACCAAGGGCAAAGGGCACGGGCAGGGCACTGGCCACAGAGATCCTTATGGTAAATGCAGCGGTACGTAGTATGATACGTGAGTCAAAGGTCCACCAGATATATTCTGCTGTGCAGACCGGTCATAAGGAAGGCATGAGGACTATGAACCAGTCTCTTGCAGAATTGTACAGAAAAGGTGTAATAACATACGAAGATGCCATGGGCAGGACGACCGATCCCAATGATCTGGCACGGCTTCTTCATCAATAATCTAGATGAAAAGAAAGATCTCAAAACAACTCGGAGAGCTCCTCATGGAGAGGGGCATAATAACCAAGAAACAGCTCGATAAGGCCCTTGAGATACAGACTCATAAGGGCGGGCTGATCGGCCAGATACTCGTTGCCATGGGCCATGCTACAGAAGAGGAGATTGCGCAGGCAATAACCGTTCAGTATGGTTTTCCCTATCTCCCTTTAAAAGGCTATGATATCGACAACGCCGTTATTAATATCATACCGGAGCATGTTGCAAGACAGTATCATCTAATCCCCATAGATAGGATCGGTGAGACTCTTACTATAGCTATGTAAAACCCATTAAATATCCAGGCAGTCGAAGACATAGAACTTCTATCCAAATGTAATGTCCAGGTATTCGTAAGCACATTAAGCGATGTGAGCGATGCCCTAACCAGATATTACGGTAAAAGATAATATGTCACCTACCTTAAGAGACAGGATCTCAAGTGCCCTTATAAAGAAGGGCCTGATTTCACAGAAAGATCTCGACAAGGCCCTTAAGATACAGAAGCGGAAGGGCGGCAAATTGAGTGATATATTGGTGGGTGAAGGGTTCGTAGAGAAAGATGCCCTTATGTCCCTCCTTAGTCTGGAACTTGGCGTACCCCCGATAAACCTGTCGAGGTATAAGATAGATGCTGAGGTCCTCAATCTCATCCCTAAGAAGATAGCGCTGCATTATAATATCCTCCCGATATCAAAGATGGGCAATATATTGACCGTTGCCATGGCCGATCCACTCAATGTATTTGCCGTAGATGATATCAAGGCCCTTACAGGATTCAAGATAGGCCCGGTCGTTACAACAGATAAAGATATGAGGGATGCGATAGAGCATTATTATGGTGAGGATACCCACCATGCTGTAGAAAAGATTATAGAAGACATAGAAGAGGCGAAGAGGATACAGATGGTAGAAGAGTCTTCAGTCGAAGATATAGACTCTCAAGCCCTTATGAAGCTTACGCAGGAGGCGCCTGTAGTTAAGGTCACAGACAGGCTCTTGAGTGATGGCATAAGACTCAAGGCGAGCGACATATTGATAGAGCCTTTAGAGCATGAGATGAGGGTGCGTTACAGGGTAGACGGCCTCCTAAGGGAGGGGCGCAAGCCCCCGCGCACCATGCATGCTGCGATAGTATCGCGTCTTAAGGTTATGTCTAACTTAAATATTGCAGAGAGGCGGCTTCCGCAGGATGGAAGATTTAAGATAAAGATAGCTGAGCGTGAAGTCGATTTCAGGATATCGGTTCTTCCGTCAAGCATGGGAGAAAAGGCCGCGTTGAGGATTCTCGATAAAAGTCAGGCGGTGCTAGATCTAAATAAGCTTGGCTTCGAAAGAGAGCCGCTGGATGATTTAAAGAAGGCTTCTGCCAGGCCTCATGGCATGATACTCATCTGCGGCCCGACCGGATGCGGCAAGACGACCACACTCTATTCCATACTTAATCTCGTCGACTCTCCGGAGAAGAATATAGTGACGGTAGAGGATCCGGTAGAATATCAGCTGAAGGGGATAAATCAGGTGGCCATACAGTCGAATATAGGCCTTACGTTTGCAGCATCCTTAAGGTCTATACTGAGGCAGGACCCGGACGTAATAATGGTCGGTGAGATAAGGGACTTCAATACAGTCGACATAGCCATAAAAGCGGCGCTTACCGGGCACCTTGTCTTGAGCACCTTGCATACGACGACCGCATGCGGTTCTATAGTGCGCATGGTCAACATGGGGGTAGAACCTTTTCTCATATCTTCATCCGTAGTTCTCGTAGCGGCGCAGAGGTTAATCAGAAAAGTTTGCCCGAAATGTTCGGAAGAATACAAGGTGAATGAATCGATACTAAAGAGGCTGCGGATAGACAATATTAAGGCACCGGTTATATTACATAAAGGCAGAGGCTGCAAGACATGTGAAAATACAGGTTATAAGGGAAGGATAGGATTGGCTGAGGTATTGGTCCTTACGCCTACGATAAAAGACTTGATAGCGCGCAGAGCTCAGGAGTCTGAGATTAAAGCACAGGCAATAAAAGAGGGCATGAAGACACTGAGAGAGAACGGCCTGGCAAAAGTGCTTGCCGGACTTACAACGCTTGAGGAGGTAGTGAGGGTGACAGTCGGCGACCAGGCTATAGAGGCATAGATGGCAGAATCCTTCAAGGATAAATTTGCAAAGATATTGATGGACTCTAAGCTCATAAAGAAGGCAGAGCTTGAGAGGGCGCTTATCATCCAAAAGGAGAAAGGCGGTAATTTAGGCAAGATACTTATCGACAACGGATATGTAACACAAAAGGATCTCATGATCGTGCTGAGCCAGGAATTCAATATACCTCCTATAAACCTTTCTAAGTACAATATCGACCCATCACTCATATTGCAGATACCAGAGCGTTTTGCGCGCCATTATATGGTTGTGCCTGTTTCACGGATAGGCAACCATATGACGGTGGCCGTATCTGATCCTATGAATATCTTTGCAGTAGACGATGTAAAGGCTATGACAAAATGTGAAATCGATCTGGTAATATCCACAGAGAGCGATATTAGGAATGCAATAGAGATATGTTACGGCGCATCAGATAAGGATGAGACGGTCGAGCTTGAGACGGAGGAAAATATAGAAGGGCTTGAGGTTGTGGCCGAAGAGAAGGTAGATCTAAAACAGGTCACTGTAGAGAGTAAGCAGACGTCCATAGTAAAGGTGGTTGATCTTATATTGGCGGAGGCCATAAAGAAGAGGGCGAGCGACATACATATAGAGCCGGAAGAAGATGCCCTCAGGATAAGATATCGTGTTGATGGAAAGCTGCAAGAGGCATTTATCCTTCCAAAGAAGAATCAAAACGCAGTACTGGCAAGACTAAAGATCATGTCGCGCCTGGATATAACCGAGTCGAGGCTTCCTCAAGACGGCAGGTTTAAGATCAGGCACGGAGCAAAAGAGATAGACTTCAGGGTGTCATCCCTGCCAATAAGTTTCGGGAGTAAGATGGTCTTAAGAGCGCTCGATAAGGCCAACCTGAGTGTAGGGCCTGATAAACTGGGGTTTTTAAAAGAGACGCTCGACGTCTTTAAGAAAGCGCTGGAAAGGCCCTATGGCATGATACTAGTTACAGGGCCTACAGGCAGCGGTAAGTCGACTACATTGTATTCGATTATTACCCAGCTCAACGTGCCTGAGAGATCGATAATTACAGTAGAAGACCCTGTTGAATACCAGGTGGAAGGGATTACGCAGATCCAGACAAACGCAGATATAGGTCTCACATTCGCAAGCGGTTTGAGGTCACTCTTGAGACAGAGTCCCGATATCATCATGATTGGCGAGATAAGAGATTTTGAAACGGCAGATATAGCGATAAAGGCCTCATTGACAGGTGTCCTGGTATTGAGTACCTTACATACAAACGATGCAGCGAGTGCCATTACAAGGCTTATAGATATGGGTGTCGAACCTTTTCTTATAGCGTCGAGCGGCGTTATGATGGCCGCACAAAGGCTCTGCAGGAAGATCTGTGTCCATTGTAAAGAGCCCGTCGACATTCCAGACGAGGTGCTTGAGCGGGCCGGTATTGATATAAAAAATTTGCGCAAGACAAAAAAGAGTATTCAATTTTATAAAGGCAAGGGGTGTGATAAATGCATCCATACGGGATACTTCGGCAGACTCGGCACCCTCGAAACATTGCTTATCGATGACAAGATAAGGGAGATGATCGTTGCGAGAAAGTCAAGCGACGAGATTAATGCTTACGCTTTAAAGAATGGCATGAAGAGCCTGAAGGCCAATGCCATTGAAAAATTTGTCGCGGGATTGACGACACTGGAAGAAGTCCTGCGAATTACCTCTGATTAGAGGAGGACGAAGATGCCAATGTATAACTACATTACAAAAGATAAAGAAGGAAAAGCCGTAAAGGGCATTATAGAAGCCGCTGACAAATATGAGGCGATAAAGATGCTGAGGGATAAAGGGCTGGTTATCATAAACGTCACTGAGGCAGCGCAGATAGCATCAATATTTTCCGGAACATTTTTTAAGCAGAAGGTAAAATTGGATGATCTTGTAATATTCTCCAGGCAGATGGCGACGATGGTGAGCGCAGGCATTACACTGATAAGTGCTTTGGATATACTTTCTGAACAGATGGAGAACAAGGCCTTTAAAGAGGTGCTCATAGATGTGCGCAAAGAGATCGAATCCGGCAAGAGCCTCTCTGAAGGGTTTGCCAAACACTCCGGGGTCTTCTCTAATATTTTTGTCAATATGGTAAAGGCCGGCGAGTCGAGCGGCATGCTCGATGAAATACTCGACAGGGTAGCGCTCTATCTCGAAAAGACAAATACGCTGCAAAAAAAGATCAAGTCGGCCATGGTATACCCGGCAGTGATAACTGTCATGGCCTTATCGGTCACTATACTCCTTTTAATAAAAGTGATACCGATATTTGGCGAGATATATGCCGGTTTTGGCGCTGATCTGCCGCTGCCTACCCAGATTCTAATATCCGCCAGTGAGATCTTAAGGAGATATTTCCTTATTTTCGTTGTGGCCTTTTCTATAATTGCCTTCATGTTTGGACGCTTCGCAAAGACGCCCAGAGGAAAGTTATTTGTTGATCGCCGTTTTTTGAGACTCCCTATCTTTGGAGCATTGGTGCGCAAGGTAGCAATAAGCAAGTTTACCAGGACCCTCTCAACATTAATAAAGGCAGGTGTGCCCATACTGACATGTCTCGAGATAGTAGCGAAGACGTCAGGGAATATGGTAGTTGAGAATGCAGTTACGGATGTGCGCAACAGTATACGGGAAGGGGAGAGCATAGCAACACCACTCAAGCGATGCGGGGTCTTTCCGCCGCTTGTAGTGAGGATGATCTCGGTTGGTGAAAAGACCGGTGAGTTGGATAAGATGCTTTCCAAGATATCGGACTTTTACGATGAGCAGATCGATGCTTCTGTAAGCGGCCTAACGAGCATGATAGAACCTCTTATAATAGCATTTTTAGGTATAGTCATAGGGGCCATCGTCATCTGTATGTTCTTACCAATATTCCAGTTATCGCAAATAGTGACCGGATAGGCACCCCAAGGGTTGACTTTTAACCGTTATATGCTATACTTGTTTCGATGGCCTTAAAAGGCCTCATATCGAGGCCCCGCAAGAGGGATCTTTGACAGATAGTCTTCCCAAGCAGGTAACATATCGCAGCATAAGGGCTAATATATATTATACCTATGCTTTGATGTGCTGAAATAAGAGGCCAGACTAACCAAACATGGTTGGAGAGGAGGGGAATGACGATGAAGAAGAGAGACAGGAAAGGCTTCACGCTTGTCGAAATAATGATCGTTGTAGCAATTATAGGGTTATTGGCAGCTATAGCCATTCCAAATTTTGTGACTGCACGTGCTACGGCAGCGTCAAACGCATGCTTAGCAAACCTAAGGCAGATCGATAGTGCCATTCAGATGTTCCAGATTGACACTGGTGCTTGGCCTACGGCACTCGCAAACCTAAGCCCGTATTTGAGGAACGTGCCTACCGTTGATGGCGACTCAAATGCTTATACGCTCGTTGCTGCCTCGGGCAGCGTTCCGGCGTATGCATCATGCGGCGTACACGGGAATGTGGCTGGACAGTAATTGCTAATACGGATATAGAAAAGAGGCGGTGAGTAACAACTCACCGCCTCTTTTGTCATATCTGCTTGACTTTCCACTAGTAATATGGCATTATTGTATAATAATTAGACACATAACATAATATTATGATAATAAGTAATAATGCCATATTATAACAAATGCGAGAAGAGACCTGGACATGCCCAACTCTTGATTGCGAGGGTTGGGCTTACTATTGTCGAGATGATGATAGTTGTGGCCATTATTGCGGAAATTACGAACTCACGGACCTCGGAGATAATCCGCAGGCAGTCTGCTCAAGCGGCATAGAAGGGCACGAGTACCCATGAAGCACAAACGGTTGAAATTAAATACCGGCATAGATATTGGGAGCTCATCTATAAAGATCGTCCAGCTGTCAGGCAATGCAGATAATCCTGTGCTCATGAATTTTGATATTGTAAAAGTTGGCGAAAAGACAGCGGACGGGTACGTAAAAGAGCTTGTTCGCATGGCCGGCAAATATTCTTTTAAAGAGGCCAATATAGCGATCTCGGGCCCCTCAGTAGTTGTGAGGTATGTAGAGCTTCCGGAGATGACAGAGGATGAGATGAAGAGCTCAATGAGATTTGAGGCAGAGAAGCATATACCATTCGATCTTAACGATGTCAACATAGATTGTCAGATAATCGAACAGGCGAGCCACGGTAAGATGCAGGTGCTCCTTGTCGCGGCAAAAAAGATAGCAATTTCAGAGCTGGTCAAGATGTCACAGAGGGCCGGCCTTACGCTCAATATAATCGACTGCGATTCATTCGCTTTAATAAATGCATTCCTTTTGACCTTCCCTGATTTAGATACGAGTGCGAATACTGCCTTGATACACATTGGAGACAATTTGACGATGATAAACATATTGAAGGGGCGTTATGCGGCCTTTACCAGGGAGCTCGAGATGGGCGGCATAGATATCGATAAGGCCATATCAGAAAAGCTCAATCTCGGCTTGAGCGAGGCCGCGGAGTTCAAAGAGAATCCCGGCGATAGATATAATGAATTGATGGAGATGGCAAAGCCGATACTTGCCAACATGATAGAAGAGGTTAAGCTTTCTCTCAGCTTTTATGAAAACCAGGCAGGCATTTCAGTAAACAAGATCTTATTAAGCGGCGGGCTCTCAAACCTGAAAGGATTAACGGAAATCTTTGCAGAAAGCTTCGGCGTAGAGTGCAGCCAGTGGGGGCCGTTTAGATTCTTAAAGGCCGATAAAGATATAGAAATCCAAAAGCTGAGAGACCTAAAGGCAGAGCTCCCCATAGCTGTGGGGCTCGCCGTAAGGCGATGAAGTGATGATAGAGATTAATCTTTTACCTGATGAGCTTAAGGCTAAGCGGAAGGCATTTAAGATACCTGACGCGACAGCGGCATTTTTGCCTGCTGCTGTCGGCATCGCCATCTTCTTTGTTGTGACACATCTCGTCTTCATAACCGTTATCAGGGTAAACAAGGCCGCCTATGGAAAGATGGAGAGAGGGTGGTCGTCCATCAGGGAAGAGAAAGAATCTATAGAGCTTATCAAAAGAGACGGTCTTAGTGTAAAGAAGCGGCTTGATGCGATAGAATCCCTGACACATAAAAAGATTCTCTGGTCCAAGAAACTGAATCAGCTCAGCGACCTCATAATACCCGGTGTATGGTTTACCAGGGTCTCTATCGACAAGAAAACAGTTGTCATAGAAAAGAATAGGACGGGTTTGTTAAAGAAGGATATCGGCACAAGCTCCCGAAATAAAACTTCACAGAATTTAATTGTGTCCTATCTGAATATCGAAGGCGAGGTATCCTCTTCATTCGGTGACGAACTTGCTATCATAGGAAAGTTTATAGAGAGATTAAAAAGCGACGCAGATTTCTTTAGAGATTTTTCAAATATAGAGCTCGTCTCCACAGAATTGAATAAAATCGGTGATACGGAGACGATGAGTTTTAAGATCAATTCGTATTTTAAGGAAGCAAGCGTTAAGAAAGGAACGATGTAATGGCAGGCGTTAAGTTGGGAAGGAACAAGCGCGAAAAGACGCTCCTCTCAGTCCTCTTTGTAATGATAATTGCGGCTGTCTACTTCAATTTGTTATTCAAGCCATCGATAGATGAGTTAATGAATTTATTGCCAAAAGTCTCCGTCCTGAAGGCAGACCTTGCGGATGCAAAAGAACTTATATCAACAAGAAAAACGATAGAGCAGAATGAAGCCCAAGCGCGCCTTAAGATGGACGAATATAAAGAGATATTCCCGAGCGAAGAAGAGGTTCCCAAGCTGCTCGAAAGCCTTTCGAGCATAGCAGGTAAGTCCCGTGTTAAGATTATCGGTATAAGGCCTTTTGGCAGGGAGGGTCTGCGCGCGGCAGAGAAGAATGTAGTCTACCAGGAGATACCTATTGAGATTGTAGCCCAATGCGGTTATCACGAATTGGGGCAGTTTCTTCAGAGGCTCGAGACAGGCGACAGATTTATTATGGTAAAGGATATGGATATAAACGCCAATCCGGAAAACATCAAGAGACATAATATCAAGCTTATCTTAAGCACATATATATTGATTGCGAAAGGAAGCGATGTTTAAGATCATTGCCATGCTTATATTTCTAGCCGTCTCGGTGCAGGCGCCTGTATATATCTCTGTCCAGGCTGAGGAGTATTTCATATATGATCAGAATGATAACAGGGATCCATTTATTCCTCTCATAACAAAGGGCAGGGAAAAGTCTACCAGGCTCAGTGATGTCCGCACTGCGGACGATATAACCCTGGAGGGGATAGCCTGGGACCCGGGAGGCAGTTCTATAGCAGTAATAAACAATGTCATCGTAGTAGAAGGCCAGGAAGAAGGGGATGTGAAGATAAAGAAAATAGAAAAAAAGAGTGTGACACTTATTATTAACGGAGTAGAAACTCAAGTAGGTTTGGTTAAGAAAGGAGAAAATTATGAAGAAGAATAGGGCATTTATATTTTTACTGGCGTCATCATTTTTTGTCTTTGCCATAAACCCTGTAGGATATGCTCAGGGGGCCTCTCCCGGCAATGACCCCATGGCTGCAGGTGCGTCCAAAGACGGGAATGTCACTATGGATTTTAAGAATGCCGACATCCATAATGTGCTAAGGATCCTCTCATATAAAGGCGGCGTAAATATAGTGGCAGGCCCCGAGGTCGCAGGATTTGTGACCATAAGGCTCACCGATGTCCCGTGGGAAAAGGCGCTTGATGTTGTCCTGAGGACCTATGGCTTTGCATATGAAAGGGAGGGGAATATCATCCGCGTTACTACGATTGAGAGCCTGAAGCAGGAAGAGCTTACGACCGAGGTATATACTCTGAATTATGCAAAATCCGAAGAGGTGGTCGAGTCTATACAGGAGATGCTTACTGCGAGGGGAAAAGCCAAGTATGATGCGAGGACGAACGTAGTAATAGCGACAGACATCCCCACAAACCTCTATAAGATCGGTCAAATAGTCAAGAAGCTTGATATGAGGACACCTCAGGTGCTTATAGAGGCGAAGATTATAGAGACGAGGCTCGATGATGATGAATACCTGGGCATAGACTGGCATGCGAAGATCTCAGTTATGGGCGCCAAGAAACCTACTACTTTCCCATTTACGCGGCGCGTGACAACAAGCCTCGAGGATAATGTAGACAAATTCTTCGCTATAGGCAATTCGGATCCTGCCACACCAGGCGATCAGTATGCAGGGACGACCGAATCGGAATTCCCAGGGGGTGAGATAAGGGAGAAGTCAATATTTCCGTTTGTGGAGACGGATCAGTTTGCATTCGGAACTCTCGATTTTTCATCATTTCAGGCGGTCCTTGAGTATCTCGAATCGAGGACAGATACAGATATATTGTCAAACCCCAGGATAACGACACTGAATAACAAAAAGTCTAGCATCCATGTAGGCGACACCATGTTCTTCCCTACATTCGAGAGGAATGAGGAGACCGGGACGCTCGAGATGACGAGCCTGGGAGAAGAGGGCAAGAGAGAGCTCGGTGTTGTCCTGAACGTAACGCCCCATATAAACAGGGAAGGCGATATAGTTGTAGAATTGAAACCGCAGGTCAGTTCATTTTCCGGGACGCAGACGCTGGACCAGAGCCGCGGCATTGTGGCTACAGTATTTACTGTCAGAGAAGCAGAGGCTGAGGTCATGGTAAGGGACGGCGATACTATAATGCTCGGCGGCCTGATTACTAAGTCTACAGCGGACAGAAAGACAAAACTCCCGCTTCTTGGCGATATACCCTTCATAGGTGATTATCTCTTCTCTAAGAAAGAGAAGATTGTAGACAGGACGGAGCTTATAATATTCATAACCGTCCATCTCGTTAAGGAGAAGTGGCAGACTAAGGTTGACCCGAATGTCAAATACGCAAATATACCGCAGCCTAAGGATAAACAGGTCTCAGGGGCATTGCCCGTTAGAAAGCTGCAAAAGAAGTGGTGGGAGCTGCCCTGGAAGGCAAGATAGTCTCGTTATGAATGAAAAGGTCAGGATAGTTTTTGCAAAAAAGGGCATTATGAGGTTCATATCCCATCTCGACTTGATGCGCCTTTTCCAGAGGGCTGCGCGGAGGGCATGCATAGATGTATCGCTCTCGAAAGGATTCAATCCCAGGCCGAGGATAAGCATACAGCCTGCTATTAAATTAGGCATGGAGTCGAGTTCGCTTGAGGCTGTATTCAGGCTGGATAAATGTATAAGACCCGCGGAGCTAAAGCTTAAATTGCAAAGAACGCTCCCCGAGGGTATAAATATTTTGGAGGCGGCGATTATATAATCATGTATAAACAGATACTCATAAATGTAGAAGCACAGGAGAAGAGGGTTGCCATACTTGAAAGCAATGCACTCGAAGAATTTTATGTAGAGAGGGCCGACCAGCAAAGACTCGTAGGAAATATCTATAAAGGAAGGGTGAATGCCATCCTGCCCGGGATGGCAGCAGCGTTTATAGATATAGGCTTAGAGAAGAATGGTTTTATGCACGTAAGCGATATCGTTGAGACACCTCCAGACATAGAGGAGCTTTTTTCCGAATCCACAGAGCATAAGAGGAGCTCGAGGCATAAGAAAGAGTCTATGCCGCAGATAACGAACCTCTTAAAAAAGGGGCAGGAGCTGCTCGTCCAGATCGTAAAAGAACCTATAGGGACAAAAGGGGCACGGCTTACTACACATGTATCACTCCCCGGCAGGCTGATTGTTTATATGCCTCATGAGTCGAGGATCGGCGTATCAAAACGTATAAAGAAGGATTCTGAGCGCGCCAGGATAAAAAGAGATCTTGCCTCCCTGGGGAAATCCAGGAAAGGCGGATTCATCGCCCGTACAGCCGGAATTGGTTGCGGCAGGAGGGCATTTGCTGCGGAGGTTAATTATCTCTCAAATGTGTGGGAAAAGGTTAAGCGTGATTCAAGCTCTGCCAAGGCGCCCTCACTTATCCATCGCGAACACGATCTGGCGCTCCGGGTCGTAAGGGATCTATTTACAAAGGACGTAAACAGGCTTATCGTTGATGACAAGGAAGAGTTCAGGAAGATTGCCCGCTTTATCGGCATTCTCAACCCGTCATTAAGGCTCAGGCTTAAATACTACCGCGGAGAGACGCCGCTCTTTGAGCGCTTTGGCATAGAGAAAGAGATCGATAAGATTTATGAGAACAGGATATATCTTAAGAACAAGGGCTATATCATAATTGAGCAGACCGAGAGCCTGGTGGCGATAGATGTGAATACGGGCGGCTATGTCGGCAGGAAGTCTCTCGAAGAGACCGCCTTCAATACAAATCTGGAGGCAGCCAGGGAGATATCGAGGCAGATGAGGCTGCGCGACATGGGCGGTATTATAGTGATAGATTTTATAGACATGGAGGCAAGGGAGCACAGGCAGCGCGTCTTCGAAACCCTTAAAGAGTCACTCAGGCGCGATAAGGCAAAGACGAAGGTTCTCAATATCTCTGCGCTTGGCCTTGTAGAGATGACTAGGCAGAGGATGAGGAAAAGCGTTGAGAGCCTCTCTTACAAGATATGTCCATATTGCAACGGTAGGGGGTCTGTAAAGTCTGTAGTCACGGTATCCATAGAGGCAAAGAGGGAACTGGCCCATGCGCTTAAGAAGCAACCGAGAAAACGGCTCGTCTTATATATCCATCCCGATGTACACAGGCACCTTTTGACAGTAGATAGGTCAACGATCTCAGCCCTTGAAAACAGGTATAGGCGCAAGGTAATATTGAGGGAGAACCCTGCCTTCCATATTGAGCAGATCGTAATAGATTCCCTTGACAAGTAATATAATTATATGGTAATATATTGGCTCAAATATCATAGGGGTTGGAGGTAAATATGTACGTTATAGTAGAGACAGGAAGCAAGCAATATCGCATCTCAAAGAACGATGTCTTTGAGGTGGAGAAGCTCGACAAGGCTTCCGGAAAAGACGTAAAGCTTGATAAGGTACTCCTTTATGCGGATGGCAAAGACGTGGAGATCGGCAAACCCTATCTGAAGAATATAAAGGTAAATTGCGAGGTATTGGGTGATTTCCGGGGTAAGAAGTCGATATCCTTCAAAAAGAAGCGCAGAAAAGGTTATCAGAAGAAGATAGGCCACAGACAGACCTATACGAAGCTGAAGGTAAAGGATATCAGCGTAGCTTAAGGAGAGGGCAATGGCACATAAAAAAGGACTCGGCAGCAGTCGTAACGGCAGGGATAGTAATGCAAAGCGGCTGGGCGTAAAGTTATATGGCGGCCAGCTTGCAAGAGCGGGCAATATCATAGTCAGACAGCGCGGAACGCGGTTCAGTCCGGGGCTAAATACCTCAATGGGAAGAGATCACACTATCTTCGCGTTATGCGATGGGAAGATAGGCTTTACCCCAACCAAGAAGATAAACGTAATCCCCGCATAAGCACGTGTTTATAGACAGAACCAAGATCCATCTCAAGGCAGGAGACGGCGGCAGCGGCTGCAACAGTTTTCACAGAACGAGGGTGAATCCGCGGGGCAAGCCGGACGGCGGCAGCGGAGGAGATGGCGGGGATTGTATAATAATTTCCGACCGAAATATACAAACCCTATTAGATTTTCAATACAGAAAACTCTTTAAGGCAAAGCCGGGTTCGCATGGCAGCTCAAACCAAAAGACCGGCAGGAGGGGCGAAGACTGCATTGTAAGGGTTCCTCCGGGCACCGTCATCATGGATGCAGAAACGAGTGAGACGCTGCGTGACCTCTCAAGCGTAGATCAAAGTGTCATAATAGCGTCCGGTGGAAGCGGCGGCAGGGGGAATTCAAGGTTCAGGCAGGCGAACAAGGGCGCGCCGGGCGTAGAGAGGGATGTAATATTAGAGCTCAAACTGATAGCCGAGGTAGGATTAATAGGCTATCCAAATGCCGGCAAGTCGACATTGATATCGAGCGTATCTAATACAAGGCCAAAGATAGCCAGCTATCCCTTTACCACCAAGGAGCCCAAGCTGGGTGTAGTAAAGTGCCAGGAGCGCGATTTCGTCATAGCAGATATACCAGGCCTTATAAAAGGTGCGCACGCAGGAAGGGGATTGGGCCACCAGTTCCTGCGACATGTTGAGAGGACAAAAATACTTCTCCATATTGTTGACATGGCAGCAGTAGATGGCAGGGACCCTGTAACTGATTATCACAGCCTAAATGAAGAGCTGGGTCTCTACAGTAAAAAGCTATTAAGAAAAAGACAGATACTCGCATGCAATAAAATGGATCTGCCGCAGGCAAAAGAGAATTTTAAGCGCTTTACAGAAGTTATTAAGAGGAAGGTTTATCCGATATCCGCGCTGGATAAAGAAGGTCTTACAGAACTGATTCAAGCTATAGAAGAGGTGCTATAGATGGTAAAGAAAACAAGATTTAAGAGGATAGTAATAAAGGTAGGGACGAGTACCATAACGTCTAAAGATAACCGTCTGGACAAGAAGCGGATGCTAAATATTGCTGCCCAGATAGCAAAGATTATCAATGGAGGCACAGAGGTTATTATAGTCAGCTCAGGCGCCATCGGCGCGGGCATGGGTATGCTCAATATCTGCGCAAGGCCGCAATCCCTGCCGCAGCTGCAGGCGTGCGCCGCCATAGGCCAGAGCACGCTTATGAGGATGTATGAGGAGGCCTTCAAGAAACGCCGCCTGGTTGCAGCGCAGATACTCCTGACGCAGGATGATCTAACGGACAGGAAGCGTTATCTCAACGCCAAGAATACGGTCTTTACGCTCCTCGATAAGAAAGTCATACCTGTCATAAACGAGAATGATACCGTATCTACCGAAGAGATTAAGTTTGGCGACAATGACAGGCTCTCAAGCCTCGTCGCAAATATGGTACATGCGGACCTCCTCGTTATACTGAGCGACGTCGACGGTCTCTACGAGTATGACGAAAAGCGGAAAAAGCGGATACGCTGCATAGGCATCGTAGAGCGGATCACGCGTGATGTAGAAGACTATGCGATAAGGCAGAAGTCTAAAGTCGGGACCGGGGGGATGAGGTCGAAACTCCAGGCCGCCAAGATAGCTACCAGCTCCGGCATACCGTGCATTATTGCAAACGGCAGTAAAGAGAACATACTCATCAAGATAGCAGAAGGCGGGACCGTAGGGACACTATTTCTCGCCAAGAGCCAGGGTATAAGCGCAAGGAAGCACTGGATAGCGTATACGTCGAGACCTCAGGGTACGATCAAGGTTGACAGCGGCGCAAAAGCGGCGCTGATAGATGGGCAGAAGTCCTTGCTCTCTTCAGGGATCACAAGCGAAGAGGGGAGATTTGCAATAGGTGATGTGGTGGGCATAGTAGACGAATCAAACAATGAATTTGCAAGGGGGCTTACCAATTATTCAGCTTTGGAGCTTAAGAAGATCAGGGGATTAAAGACGAATGAGATCCAGGGTGTACTCGGATATAAACATTATGACGAGGTCGTCCACCGCGACAATCTCGTGATCTTGTGAGGAGCGCTATATGGCATTGGACAATGAGATGATAAATATTGCCAAGAAGGCAAAAGAGGCATCCAGGGTACTGGCGACACTTGACGCAGATAGGAAAAACAGCGCCCTTAAGTCGATGGCGCGGAATTTAATAAAAAAGAAGGCCGCTATACTTAAGGCCAATCGCCTGGATGTTAAGAATGCACGAAGGAAAGGGCTCTCGGCTGCTATGTTAGAACGGCTGACGCTGAATGATAAGCGCTTGAAGTCGATGGCAGATGGATTGAGGACGGTCGCGTCATTAAAAGATGAGGTGGGCGTAGTCTACGATACCCAAAAACGGCCGAACGGCCTCTGGATCTGCAAGATGAGGGTACCCATAGGTGTTATAGCTATTATATATGAATCGAGGCCCAATGTTACCAGCGACTGCGTAGGCCTGTGCCTGAAGTCCGGAAACAGCATCATACTGAGAGGCGGAAGCGAAGCCATCAACTCTAACATCGCCATCTATGATATTCTAAACAGCGCCGCAAAGGCATCTAAGCTGCCGGACGGCAGTATAAATATGGTAAAGACTACAGACCGCAAGGCCGTAGGCATACTCTTAAAGCAGGCTGATTATATAGACCTGGTGATGCCGCGCGGCGGAGAAGGGCTCATAAGAGAGGTCGTCTCTAAATCGCGCATACCCGTTATAAAGCATTATAAGGGGATTTGCCATGTCTATGTAGATAGATATGCCGACATAAATATGGCTCACAGGATAGCGGTAAACGCAAAGGTGCAGCGGCCGGGTGTATGCAATGCCATGGAGACGCTCCTTGTGCATAACGAGATTGCGCCGAGATTCCTGCCTGTATTGGTAAAAGAGCTGCAGGATAAAGGTGTAGAGGTCAGGGGGTGCCAGAAGACCAGGGCAATGGCAAGAGGCGTGAAAGCGGCCAAAGAGAACGACTGGTCTCAAGAATATCTCGACCTCATACTGGCTGTCAAAGTAGTCTCAAGTCTGGATGAGGCGATTGGCCATATTGCGCGCTACGGCTCCATGCATTCAGATACGATAGTCACGGATAATTACTCAAATGCCATGAAATTTTTAAGGTGCGTAGACTCATCCAGCGTCTACTTGAATGCATCTACACGTTTTACAGACGGCGGAGAGTTTGGCATGGGGGCAGAGATAGGCATATCCACGGATAAGCTGCATGCCCGCGGTCCTATGGGGCTGCACGAGCTTACATCTTACAAATATGTGATATTTGGCAACGGCCAGATCCGTACATAGGGGCCTTAAATGAAGATTGGTATACTGGGCGGGACATTCGATCCTGCCCACCTTGGACATATAGAACTCGCTCGAAAGGCTAAAATACAACTCAAGCTGGACAAGATCATCTTCATTCCATCATACATACCTCCCCATAAAGATAATGAAGAGATACTCCCATGGAAAGACCGATATGAGATGGCAAGCCTTGCCTGTAAGGGGTCTCCCGGCTTCGCGGTATCAGATATTGAATTCAGGCTTAAGGGTACATCATATACTATCAATACGATAAAAGAGTTTAAGCGGATGTTTCAGGATGCTGAAATATTCTTCATAGCCGGCTCAGATTACTTAAAGGAGCTCGCCTCATGGAAGGATATAGACGAGCTTGAGAAGATATGTACGTTTGTTATAGCCAGGCGTGCAGGCTTTGCAATGGATAAACCCCCTGCCCATATAAGGATCCTCGACGCGGATTTGCCTGATATATCTTCTTCAAAGATAAGGAGGTGTGCCCGGGAAGGGGAGCCATTCAAGGAGTTTGTGCCTAAAGAAGTGTATAATTATATTATTACAAAGGAGTTATATCGCTAGTGCAGGCTTGACATTCTATATATATATGGTAAACTTATTGCAACTGATTCGGAATATAAAATGAGGAGGTGAAAGAATGGCAACGGGTTATTGTGTAAAATGCAAAGCAAAGAAAGAGATGAAAGACGCAAAAGAAGTAACGATGAAGAACAAGAGAAAAGCAATGAAGGGTAAGTGTCCAGATTGCGGAACCGGCATGTACCGCATAATGGGTAAGTAATCCTATAATATATCTGCAAAAGAGGAAGTTACAATAAATACAGAAGCAAAGCTCCGCCTTATAGCGCAGGCCGCTTGTGATAAGAAAGCGGAGGATGTTATAATGCTGGATATGCGGCGGCCATCACAGATCTGTGATTACTTTGTCATAGCCAGTGGAAGGTCTACAAGACAGGTAAGAGCCATATCCGATAGCATTGAAGAGACGGCCCGCCAAAAAGGAATAATACCTTTAAATATCGAAGGTTATGCAGAAGGCACCTGGGTGCTACTGGATTTTTGTGATATCATAGCGCATGTATTTATCCAGGATACGAGAAGTTTCTACGGCCTTGAACGTCTCTGGGCCGATTCTCCGCAATTAGAATATAAAGAAGAACCGTTTGCCTCTAGCTTATAACATGGTAGATATAGAGAAAGCCGTACTCACCCTTCTTAAAGAATCCGCGGATAAACTTAAAGAATATTTTGCATTTAAAGACTCACCCGAGATTACACTCGATATACCTAAGCAGAGTTCATTTGGCGACCTCGCTTCAAATATAGCCCTCCAGATAGGCCACAGGATACGGCACCCGGCAAAAGAGATAGCCCACATAATGGTCGACCAGATAAAGCTGCGCATCAAGAACCCGCCATACTGCGCAATAATCAAAAATTGTGAAGTGGGCGCTCCGGGGTTCATAAATTTTTTCCTCAAGGGCGAATGCCTGTATCACGTGCTCGCGCGGATTAAAAAAGAGGCCGGTAACTTCGGGAGGAACGAAATAGGCTGCGGCATAAAGACAAATATAGAGTTTGTGAGCGCAAACCCTACGGGTCCCCTTACGATAGCACACGGCCGCCAGGCGGCATTCGGGGATTCACTCGCCAATATATTAAAGTTTTCCGGTTTTAAGGTGTACAAAGAGTATTATCTTAATGATGAAGGCAGGCAGATAAACTTACTCGGCGCTTCCATACGTGCAAGATATCTCGAACTGATCAACGAAAAGACAGAGTTTCCACAGGACGGTTACCGCGGTGAATATGTAAAGGATATCGCAGGTATTATAAAAAAGAGAAACGGCGCGCGTAAAGCGCATGCACCGCTTTCATTCTTTTCAGACTACGGCTACAAGGTCATCTTAAAGGATATCAAAAGAGACCTTATTGCATTTGGCGTTAAGTTTAATACCTGGTTTTCTCAGCGTAAACTCACAAAAGGCGGAAATGTAAAAAAGGCACTCTCGATACTCGATAAGAATGGCCATACATATATGCACGAAGGTGCACTCTGGCTCAAGTCGAGCGCATTCGGAGATGAAAAAGACAGAGTTATAATAAAGAGTGACAAGGCCTTTACATACCTGGGCCCTGACATTGCCTATCACATGGATAAGTATAAGAGGGGATTTACAAGGCTCATAAATACCTGGGGGCCTGACCACCACGGTTACATTCCCAGGATAAAGGCGGCCATTACAGGCTTGGGGCTTGATGCGGATGCCTTATCTGTGCTGATAATTCAGCTTGTTACGCTGTACAGAGGGAAGACGCCTATACCCATGTCTACGAGGGCGGGGAGTTTCATCACGCTCAAAGAGGTGATGGATGAGATAGGGCGTGACTGCGCGAGATACTTCTTCTTAAGGAGGAAGCGCGACAGTCATCTCGATTTCGATCTTGAACTTGCGAAGAAGCAGACGCTCGACAACCCTGTCTACTATATACAGTATGCGCACGCGCGTATATCGAGCATAATCAAACATGCCGGTGATACGATGAAGATAGGGGCAGATGCCGGCCATATCGACCTTATGCCGCTTAAAACTAAAGAAGAATTTAATATATTGAGGATGCTGCGGCAATTTCCGTTTGCAGTCCGCTCAAGCGCAGAGGGTTATGAACCTTACAGGATGGTCTCATACTTAGAAGAGCTCGCAAAGAGCTTTCATAGTTTCTATAGTAAACACAGGGTGGTCTCACAGGAGGACCTTGCTCTTACAAGGGCGAGGCTGCTCCTTGTAGATTGTATTAGGATAGTCATCGCCAATGGTCTGCGCCTCTTAGGAGTGAGTGCCCCCACTCAAATGTAACTGCCTACCCCAATGACGACGTTCGACACAATAAAGATCTACAAGAATAGACATATCGATCCTGAGGATCTCCTCCTCAGGCTTACCGCCTTCGGCTATAAAGGGTGTGACCATACTCTTGAAGAAGGGGATTTTAGCAGAAGGGGTGAGATTATCGAATGCTTTCCCCTAAATTTTCAATCCCCTGTTAGAATAGAGCTCTATCGGGATAAGATAGATAGGATAGCGAGCTACGATCTCTTAAGCGGCAAGAGATTCGAGGACCACGATGCCATTATAATGCTCCCGATAAAAGGCATAAGGCCCAGGAGGATAAAGAAAAAGCACGATGAATACGGCGACGAATACCCCATAAACAATTTTATAGATATAAAGCCGGGTGACCATGTCGTCCATACAAAATTCGGTATAGGGATCTACCGCGGCATGGACCGCATCAAGGTAGATAAGAAATATATAGATCACCTCGTAATAGAATATGCCGGGAGGGATACGCTCTATGTGCCTTCGAGTGACCTTAACCTCATTCAGAAGTACGTAACCTTCCATAAGAGGCCCCCAAAACTCCAGAAGCTCGGTTCGCGTAGCTGGCAGCGCATAAAACGGAAGGCCCAGAAGGGTGTCGTGACCTTTGCCTATGAGCTACTTGAGATGCAGGCAAAGAGAGGCGCCCTTGTAGGGCATAAATTCTCCAAAGACACAGACTGGCAGAAGTTGCTCGAAGATGCATTCGCCTATGACGAGACGCCTGATCAGGCCAAGTCCGCCGTAGAGACGAAGAAGGACATGGAGAAGCCCGGCCCGATGGACAGGCTCCTGTGCGGAGATGTTGGTTACGGCAAGACCGAGGTTGCGCTTAGGGCTGCATTTAAAGCGGTCATGGATAGCAAACAGGTCTGTATATTGGTCCCTACAACGATCCTTGCGGAGCAGCATTATAATACATTCAGAAAGAGGATGAAAGACTTTCCTGTGAGGATAGAGATGTTGTCGAGATTCAGGACGAAGACAGAACAGTCCATCATAGTTGACGGCCTCAAGGCGGGCACAGTTGATATAGTCATAGGTACGCACCGTCTACTTTCCCAGGATATAAAGATAAAGGATCTAGGGCTTTTGATAATAGATGAAGAACAGCGCTTTGGCGTGAAGGCGAAGGAGAGGATAAAGTCACTCAAGCTTATGGTCGACGTGCTGACGCTTACGGCCACCCCCATACCGAGGACGTTATATATGGCCCTCGTTGGTGCAAAGAATATGTCTGTAATCAATACACCTCCGGCAAAACGGCTTGCCGTCAAGACGCAGGTTGTAGAATATACGGATGATTTTATTAAAAGAACGGCCCGGAAGGAGCTAAAGAGGAAGGGGCAGATCTTCTTTGTTCATAACAGGGTCCGGGGCATCGAAAAGATAGCGAATAAACTTAAAATTCTCCTGCCTGACGCGCGTATAGAGGTTGGCCACGGCCGGATGACAGAAAGAGAGCTTGAGAAGACGATGTTGGGGTTTATAGCCAATAAGATAGATATACTCGTCTGTACCACAATCATAGAGTCAGGGATAGACATACCCAATGCCAATACCATATTCATAAATCGTGCCGATACATTCGGTCTTGCCGACCTCTACCAGCTAAGGGGAAGGGTGGGCCGTTTTACCAGAGATGCTTATGCATATCTGCTTGTGCCGAAACGCACGACACTATCAAACGATGCGCAGAAGAGGTTATCCTCTATACAGAAATTCTCAGAGCTCGGCTCCGGATTTAAGCTTGCGATGGAGGATCTGGAGATACGGGGCGCAGGTAATCTGCTTGGCTCCGAGCAGCATGGTTTTGTGGAGGCCGTTGGCTTTGACCTCTACTGCCGTCTGTTAAAATCTGCTATCGATACGTTCAAGAATTAGTCACAATAGCCTTGTATTATAAGCTATCATATGGTAATATAAATAAAATTATAGGAGGAGTTATGAAGAAACACACATGGCTAGCGGTCGTATTGATAATTGCAATTACTATTATTGGATGCGGCAAGAAAGAGGCCACAGATAAGGATGTAAAGGATACTAGTGCCGTACTGGCGAAGGTCAACAATGAAGTTATAACCTTGAGCGAATTTTATTATAAGATAGATAACCTGCCTGAAGATGTCAGGAGCGTGGCGGAGAATAATAAAGTCGAATACCTCGAAAACCTGATAGTCGAGTCACTTCTCTACAAGGCGGCAGCCAAAAAGAAGCTCAATCACGACGAAGAAGTACGCAAGCTTCTAAAAGAGGCCGAGAAGAAGATAATGATAGCGAAATATGCAAAGGAAGAGATAGAGGACAAGATAGACATCGGCGAACTGCAGATGCAGGCGTATTACGAAGAGCATAAGAAAGACTTTGTAAGCCCGGAACTCTTTAAGGCATCCCACATACTCGTCAAGACCTTAAGCGAGGCCGTCGATATCCTCGACCGCCTGAATGCCGGCGCAATATTCGGCGAACTGGCAAAGAATCACTCACTCGATGTTACCAATAAGCGCGGCGGGGATCTGGGATACTTTACAGTAGGGCAGATGGTCCCTGAATTCGAGGATGCCTGCACAAAATTGCGGGTTGGCGAAATATCGGGCCCGGTAAAGACGCAGTTCGGGTACCACATCATAATGCTTACAGAAAAGAAGGCTCCGGAGCCCATAGAGTATGAGACGGTCAAGGATAGGATAAAGCTCGTTATTACCTCTCAGGAGAGGCGCCGATTATTTGACGAACTTCTTACGAATCTTAGATCAGGCGCGGATATCACAATAAATTCAGAACTCCTGGAACCAGCCGAAGAAATAGAAGAGATCCTTGAAGATAGGGTACTCCAGGAAGGTTAGGATATGACGGGTAAGTCTATTGCGAATATATCTCTGTTATTGATCCTGCAGTTTTTATTCTGCAGCACTTCGTCTTATGCAAAAATAGTAGATAAGATAGTGGCTGTTGTCAATGATGAAGTCATTACGCAGACAGAGGTAGACAGGGTGCTCTATCCCATGTATCTGCAGTATACGCAGATCTATAAGGATGAAGAGGTCTTCTACGAAAAGATCGATGAGACGAGGATGGATATACTTAAGCAGCTCGTCTCTGATAAGCTCATATTGAGCGAGGCAAAGAAGCTCAACATTGCGATAGACGAAAAAGAGATCGATGCGAGGGTGGAAGAGACGAAAGTAGGTCTTCTTAAGGATAAAAACATCACACTCGAGAACCTGCTTAACAAACAGAACATGACGCTGAGTGAGCTGCGCGCAAAATACAGAGAGCAGCTCATGATACAGAAGACCATAGACAGCCAGATAAAGTATAAGATTGAGATACAGCCCTCCGAAGTGAGCAAATACTATTCTGACCATGTTGACGATTATACGCAGCATGAACAGGTAGCTGCCAATACCATCCTGATAAAGTTAAGCTCCGAACAGCGTACACCTATTGAGAGCCACCAGCTTGCAGAGGATGTGCGCAAGATGGCTCTGACAGGCCGCGACTTCAGGGAACTTGCCCTCAACTATTCCGAAGGGCCCTACGCTAAAGCGGGCGGGGACATTGGTTTTGTTAATAAGGGGGAGCTCTTAAAAGAGATAGATAGTGTTATATTCTTTCTCGAAGTCAACGATATCTCCGAGATCATAGAGACGCCCATAGGGTACCATCTCTTCCAGATCTATGACAGAAAAGCGGAAAAGATTCTCCCCTTTGAAGATGTCAGGCTGAAGGTCATGGACGCGATCTATCGCGTTAAGGCACAGAGGGAATTCGAAGAGTGGCTGGAGAAGCTTAAAGCAAATGCCTATATCTCGATCAGATAGGCCCACGGTCCTGCTTACCATGGGTGACGGCCGCGGCATCGGCCCCGAAGTAATTCTGCGGGCCCTTTCCATGCGCTCCATAAGAAATCTCGCCGATTATTTAATCATAGGAAGCCTTAAGACGTTAAGGCGCCACAAAAGGTTCGGGCATGTGATATCCGGCAAAAGCGGTATTGGTGTGCTCGATGTGGGATCGGGCAACGCGGATACCGTTCCCGTAGTTTATCTCGATACAGCATTGCGCTTACTCAAACAAAAGAGAGCCGATGCACTCGTGACAGGCCCTGTAAACAAAGAGGTCATTACCAAAGCCGGCATAAAGTTTATAGGCCATACCGAATACTTAAGGGACCATACCTCATCAAAGAATGTGGCGATGATGTTTGTAGGTAAGCGCCTTAAGGTAACCGTAGTTACAAGGCATATCACTTTAAAGAGCGTATCGAAGAGACTCACGAAAGAAAAGATAATTGACGCGGTGAAGCTCACGCACTCATTTTTAAAGAATAATTTTAAGATACGCAATCCAAGGATAGGCGTCTGTGCGCTCAATCCCCATGCAGGCGAAAATGGTGTGATCGGCCGGGAAGAGATAGATATAATAAGACCGGCGATCAACGGCCTGAAGCGCACAATAACCGACATAGACGGCCCCCTGCCTGCTGACAGCGCATTCAATTCTCTTTACAGGGGGAAGTTCGACTCGCTCATTGCCATGTACCACGATCAGGCGATGATACCGGTTAAGATGGTAGGGCGCGAGAGTTGTGTAAATGTGACGCTGGGGCTCCCCTTTGTAAGGACCTCACCCGTTCACGGGACCGCATACGACATAGCCGGTCGCGGTATCGCCGACCCTTCCGGCATGATAGAGTCTATTAGGCTCGCTGCTAAACTATGCTTACGAAGACCCAGATAACAGATTTAGGGAAGAAGGAAGGCTTTTATCTCAAGAAGAGGCTCGGCCAGAATTTTCTCATAGATAAGAATGCCAGGGAGAAGATTATCAGGCTGCTTGGCATAGAGGCAAATGACGTAATCTTAGAGATAGGGGCCGGGCTGGGGGCGCTTACCGAGGCCCTTGCAAGAGAAGGCGGATTCGTATATGCCATTGAGATAGATAAGAAGCTCGCCCTCAACCTGAAGAAGATCCTTAAGAGTGCGAAGAATCTGGAGATAATCAACGAGGATTTTCTAAAATTTGACATACGCCGCCTCTCCTTTAAAGGGATAAAGATTGTAGGCGCCGTACCGTACTATATTACGACCCCGATCATACAAAAGATCATAGAATTTAAAGACAGGGTAGATACCGCCTTTATTACTGTGCAGAAAGAGGTTGCGCACCGCATGAATGCGGTCCCTGGAAATAAGGACTACGGGGCGTTCAGTCTCTTCTTGCAGTACCATTGCGATATAGAGATCCTGCTCGATATCAACAGGGGTGTATTCTTCCCGAGGCCTGAAGTCGATTCATCCCTTGTTAAATTGAAACTCCTTAAAGAACCCCCCATAAAGGTGAGGGACGAGAATACGTTAAATAAGGTTATAAGATCTGCCTTCTTGCAGCGCAGGAAGATGCTCTCCTCAGCGCTTTCGCATAAAGAGGCTCTTGGCATGAAAAAGGCGGAGATAATAGACGTCTTAAAAGGGCTGGGCATAGACCCGAAAAACAGGTCGGAAGCGATTTCGCTCGTTGATTACGGAAAGATAGCGGATG
>JABMRJ010000061.1 GCA_013202745.1 Candidatus Omnitrophota bacterium | reverse complement strand
CTACATGTAAGCAAAGGCAAAAAACCGTGCCCGCTCCGCCTAAAAAAGGCCCCTCTCGAACAACCTCATACGCTCAAGCCATCATAGAACCTTCGCTCATAACGGTATATTTTCTTGTACCGGGTGCAAATTTGTTCGGCAAGCTGTCCCTGGATTTAGCTTCCAAGCTGTCCCCGGGGACAGGTTGGAAGCTAAAATCGCACCCGGTACAAAAGGCTTATATTATGTTGTGAGGGTATTACATGTAGCCGTGGGTTTTGAGGAGGTTTTCGTCTATACCTTTTTCTTTGGGGGGTGTGGTGAGATTGCGGGTATATTTGCCTAAATAATCATATTCTATATTGATCTTGTCACCTATCTTCTTGAGACCGAGCGTAGTCACCTTCTGCGTATGCGGTATAATGTTTATGGTAAACGACGCCTTTTCGATATTATTTACGGTCAGGCTTATACCATCCACTGCAACAGAGCCCTTCTTCACCAGATACTGGATATTCTCGGCATTGACCCCTATTACAAGCTCCATTACGTTTTCCCGGGACCTTCTCAGCTTCTTGACTGTGCCTATCTCGTCTACATGACCGCTCACAAGGTGGCCGCCCAGCCCATCTTTAAGTTTTAATGACGGCTCCAGATTGACCTTCTCCCTAATCCTCACAAGACTTAGTGTGGTATTCTTTATCGTCTCGTTTATGGCGTCGAAGATCAAGGTATCTTTTGCCTTTTTGGATGCTGTAAGGCATATACCATTAACTGAGATCGAATCTCCTATCTCTGTGCTATCGGTCAGGGAGGGGCATTTTACTGATATCCTCCAGCTTGAGGCCTTCTTGCTTATCCCATCTATAGTACCTATCTCTTTAATTATTCCCGTGAACATGGCCCTTTATTAAGATATCCTCTCTGAATCTCTTTATGGTTATGTTTTCTAATCTGACGGCATTATTTACGAGCCGTCTCCCATTGCCTTCAACTGACGTGATGGAGTCCCTCCCGCCTATGATCCTGGGAGAAACAAATACGAGCATCTCGTCTGCGAGCCCGTTATCCAGGAAACTGGCGATAGCGTTGCCTCCGCCCTCTACGAGCAAATTGGATATCCCGATCCCGGCAAGATACCTGAGTAGCTCCCTCAAATCTACCATGCCGTTTTTTTCAGTAAAGACTGTAACATCTATGCCTTTGCGTCTAAGCTGGGCTGCCTTCTTTGCAGGGTGCCGCCTTGTCGTAGCGACGATGACCTTTGAGGATCTGCTGCTCTTTATCAATCTGCTTTTTACTGATATTTTAAGCCTGCTGTCGAGCACTATCCTGACAGGTTGCTTCCTGGATCCTGGCCTTCTGGCAGTCAAGAGAGGGTTATCTTTTACAGCTGTATTTGACCCTATCAATATCGCGTCAACCTCTGCGCGTAATTTGTGTACGAACCTTCTCGAGGCCGCGTTTGAGATCCATTTAGAATCTCCTGAAAAGGTCGCTATCTTGCCATCAATGCTCTGCGCCACCTTTACCGTAACATAAGGCCTCTTCTCTCTCATAAATTTCTCGAATCTCTTATTCAATCTCCGCGCCTCTGCTTTTAGCACGCCGCATCTTACCCTTATATTATTCCTGCGTAGTTCTCTTAGTCCTTTTCCGTCGTTTATGGGATTAGGATCCTGCATACCTGCGACAACCCTCTTTATGCCGCTTTCTATTATGCTCTTTGTGCACGGAGGAGTCTTTCCAAAATGGTTGCAGGGCTCAAGATTTACATAAAGCGTAGACCCCTCTGCCCTTTTACCGGCCTTCTTAATCGCCGCCGCTTCTGCATGTGGCGAACCAAATCGCTTGTGGTATCCTGAAGAGATCACTTTGCCGTCTTTGACTAAGACAGCACCTACTAAAGGATTGGGGCTTGTGCGGCCTTTGCCCTTTTCTGCAAGCCTTAATGCCATTTTCATAAAATATTGATCTCTATACATGTGATCTGATCTCAGAGGCCTCTTTTTTAAGTGCTTCTACTGTGGAATAGGGTACTGTAACACCGCCCATGGGGGACTTCTTCTTGCCCAGGCCGTGCCAGTCGGATCCTCCGGTAGTCAGGAGCCCCAGTTTGTCGGCTAGGTTCTTGTAGCGTTTTGTGACAGAATTGCGCTGGTCTGTGTGGTATACCTCAAGTCCTCTCAAGCCTGCCTTCATAAATTCAGGGATAAAATCATCCCTACCCATTACAGCAGGGTGCGCATATACCGGAACGCCTCCGGATTCGAGTATAGCCTTTATCGTCTCTTCGGGCGTTATATTGAACCTGCTGACATAGCACGGAGCATCGTCGCCTATATATTTGTTAAAGGCCTCTTTCACGCTGGTAACGAGGTTCTGATTATACATCGCCTGTGCCAGATGGAGCCTGCCTATGGTTCCTCTTTCACTTAGACTGAATACCGATTCCGGCGAGATCTGGACATTGCACTTTTTAAGCTTATCCACCATATCATAGATACGCTGCACACGCCTCTCCCTTAGATCCTTAAGTAATTTAGAGACGCTTTTTCTTTTTACATCGATAAGATAACCGAGCATATGTATCTCTATACCCTCTTTCTCGCATGTAAACTCTACGCCCGGTATTATCTCGACACCGTACTTCTTGGAGGCCTCAAGCGCCTCATCTATACCATCGGCGCAGTCGTGGTCACAGATCGCTATGGCATCCAGGTTGAGCCTCTTCGCCTCTTTTACAGTCTCTTCGGGAGAAAAGGTCCCATCCGAATAGTATGTATGGACGTGCAGGTCAGCCCTTTTTTGCATCTTGCGCCTCTACCTTGTTTATCTTATCAAGGATACCGTTTACAAACTTACCGGAATCTTTGTCGCCATACTTCTTGGCTATATCCACCGCTTCATTTATGCTGACCTTGGGTGGTATGTCATCAAGAAAGATCAGCTCGTATGTAGAGAGGCGCAGAATATTCCTGTCCACAACCGCCATCCTACTTATATCCCAGTTGGTGGCATAGTTCCCTATGATACCATCGATCTTCTCCAGGTTTTCCGAGGTACCCTTGACGAGCATATTTGCAAACTCCACTATGGAATCGTCTATTAGCTTATCTTTCTTAGTCCGCCAGAAATCTTTCTGGCATTCATTATAACCACTCTTCGTGATATCTACCTGGTATAGTATCTGGATGGCGCATTCGCGCGCCTTAGTCCGTTTACGCATCTATATCTCCTCGTATAAATTTGACATCTCTATTGCCGCCAATGCTGCCTGGCGCCCCTTATTACCTTCTTTGGTGCCTGCCCTTTCGATAGCCTGCTCCAGCGTATCGGCGGTTATTATGCCAAATATGCACGGTACATCCGTATCGAGCGCTACCTTGGCCACGCCCTTTGCCGCTTCACTCGCTATGTAATCAAAATGCGATGTGGCGCCGCGCATTATAGCGCCCAAGCATATTACGGCATCATACTTCTCGCTCGATGCCATGCGTTTTGCTACGAATGGAATCTCGAAAGATCCCGGAGTCCACGCAACATCGATAGCCTTTTCATCACCACCCTGCCTCACTATGGTATCTATGGCCCCTTCAAGAAGCCTTGAAGAGATAAACTCATTGAACCTCGATACTACCACTCCGAATTTTTTGCCCTTTGCTAACAAATTACCTTTTATCGTCCTTGCCATCTTCCATCCTCCTTTTTTTACGCTTTTAACCTGTTCAACTTGTGTCCCATCCGGTCTTTCTTTGCCTTCAAATAACTCTCACACTCTTTTGAAGGCTCAACTTCAAGGGGTACCCTTTCCACTACCTTAAGGCCATAACCTTCCAGCCCCACTATCTTCTGGGGATTATTGGTAAGCAGCCTTATATTCTTAACACCCAGATCCACTAGAATCTGTGCGCCTATACCATAATCCCTAAGGTCGGGATCAAAACCCAGCGCGAGATTTGCGTCGACCGTATCGAGCCCGTGGTCCTGCAACTTATAGGCCTTGAGCTTATTTACAAGCCCTATTCCGCGCCCCTCCTGCCTCATATATAGTATTACACCGGCATCCTCTTTCGCTATCATTGAGGTCGCTTCTTTAAGCTGCCTTCCGCAGTCACACCTAAGGGAACCGAGCACATCGCCTGTAAGACACTGTGAATGGACCCGCACAAGTACATCCCTATCTTTTATCTCACCCTTTACAAGCGCGAGATGGTGTTCCCCCTCTATAATCGATTCGTAGACGATGAGTTTAAACTGGCCGAACTCTGTAGGGAGATTGGCCTCGGTCACTCTCTCTATGAGTCTGTCAAATCTCCTTCTGTATTTAATCAGGTCCGCTATGGTGCATATCTTAAGATTATACTTCTTTGCCATCTCAAAGAGTTTAGGTGTGCGCGCCATCGTTCCGTCTTCATTCATTATCTCGCATATAACACCTACAGAATAGAGTCCTGCAAGCTTCATAAAGTCTACAGCGGCCTCTGTGTGGCCTGCCCTTACGAGCGTGCCGCCCTGTCGTGCTTTGAGCGGAAAGAGATGGCCGGGCCTTACAAATTCATCAGGCGCGGCGTTTGGATTAGATAACTTTTTTATGGTGAGTGCGCGGTCATGTGCTGATATGCCTGTAGTTATGCCGTCTTTTGAATCTACGGAGATCATCCATGCAGTCTTGTAGGGGTCTGTCTGGTCTGAAGACATTGGATAGAGATTTAAACTCTTGATGACCTCTTCTGCCATGGGGATACATACGAGGCCGCGGCCATGTTTGGCCATAAAGTTTATATCTTCAGGCTTGACTAGCGCCCCCGCCATTACGAGGTCGCCTTCGTTCTCACGGTCTTCGTCGTCAACGACGATGATCATCTTGCCGAGCTTTATATCCTCTATCGCTTCCTGTATCGTATTGAATTTCATGTTGTTGTACCTCAGAATTATAAAAGGCGCACTAATAGAAAACCCCGATATATACTTCGGGGTTATTATCTG
>JABMRJ010000060.1 GCA_013202745.1 Candidatus Omnitrophota bacterium | reverse complement strand
CAGAGCCGCACAGGCATGCTGTAGCGCACTGCTATAGGTGCCATACCATGGTCGAGCCAAGACTTTCAAAGCAGTGGTTTGTCAAGATGCGGCCACTTGCAAAGAAGGCGATAGAAATTGTTAAGAAGAAGAAACTTAAATTCCATCCTGCCAGATGGACTAAGGTCTATCTAAACTGGATGGAGAATATAAAAGACTGGTGTATATCACGCCAGATATGGTGGGGTCACCGCATACCTGTATATTACTGCAAGACCTGCAATGAAGTGATAGTTTCAAAGGTCAAGCCCGAACAATGCCCTGAGTGCAGTTCCAAAAGCATTGTTCAGGATGAGGATGTGCTCGATACATGGTTCTCTTCATGGTTATGGCCATTTTCTACGCTTGGCTGGCCAGATAAGTCAAAGGACCTTGAGTATTTTTACCCCACAGATACACTTGTTACTGCACAGGAGATAATATTCTTCTGGGTTGCAAGGATGGTAATGGCGGGCCTAGAGTTTATGAAAGAGAGCCCCTTTAGTGATGTCTACATACATGGAACTGTTCGCGATGATACCGGGACAAAGATGTCAAAATCACTAGGAAATACCATAGATCCTCTTGATATAATAAACGAGTTTGGCGCAGATGCCCTGCGCTTCAGCATAATCTCTATTACGGCTGTAGGTCAGGATGTCTTCTTATCCAGGCAGAAGTTTGAATTGGGGCGCAATTTTGCAAATAAGGTCTGGAATGCCTCAAGGCTCATACAGACAAATCTTGATACGAGCAAGATAGGGGTGGATCTATGCAAATTCTACGATAAAGACAAGCTCCAGTTGAAAGAAAGGTGGATACTCTCACGTTTCTACCGGACGCTTGGCAAAGTGGGCGAGCATTTAGATGCTTATAAGATAAATGAGGCGGCAAAGGCGATCTATGACTTCTTCTGGCATGAATTCTGCGACTGGTATCTAGAGCTAGCGAAGTCGACATTCTCCGACGAGAATACACAGGTAGTAGTCTATAAAGTCCTTGAAAAATCATTGAGGATGTTACATCCTTTTACGCCATTTATAACAGAGGAGATATGGCAGGCCATTCCCCATGAAGGCGACTCCATAATGGTTGCAACATGGCCGCATATGCAGAAACAGCTTATTGATAAAAAGGCCGATAAGGATATGCAGTTATTGATAGAAGTGATAACATCTATAAGGACTACAAGGTCGACATGGCGCATAGAACATAATAAAAATATAGATGCGTATCTAAAAACGGGCAATACCAAGACAATAGATATATTGGACAAGAATAGCGAGTACATAAAAAGACTTGCCAGGGTAGAAAACTTAAAGATAGAGAAGGGGATTGAGAAGCCAGAGGCATCAGCAGCGGCCGTATGCGGAGATATTGAGATATATATACCGCTTGAAGGTGTCATAGATTACGAGAAAGAAAAGACGAGGTTACAGAATACTATGGGCGAGCTAATAAAGAGATTAGATAATACATCCTCCAGGCTTAAGAATAAGCGGTTTCTCCAAAGCGCGCCTAAAGAAGTCATCGAGAAGTTTAAAGCTACCAAAGAAGAGCTTAAATCCCAAATAAAGAAATTAAAGTCCAATCTCAAGTCACTCGAATAATATGCGCCTACAGGTTGTTTTAGCCCACGCAGGTATAGCCAGCCGAAGAAGATCTGCCGAGATCATTAAAGAGAGAAGGGTTAGGGTAAATGGCAAGGTTGTCACTGAACCCGGCTTTAATGTAGATTCGGCAAAAGATAACATTATATGCTCAGGCAGGATAGTAACAATAAGAAAGCGGCATGTCTATATGATCTTAAATAAACCTAAAGGTGTAGTGACGACTGCTTCAGATGAACGTGGTAGGAGAACGGTTTTAGATTTACTGCCAAAAATGGATGAGAGGATATATCCTGTAGGCAGATTGGATAAGGATACTACGGGCCTGCTTATCCTTACAGATGACGGTCAGCTCGCTAATAGACTTACCCACCCAAGGTACGAGATTGAGCGTGTCTACGTTGCTACCATAAAGGGGCAGCTTAAGGATGAAGATAGGACCAAGCTCATGAAGGGTATTTACTTGAATGGCAGGCGTACATTCCCCTGCAATATACACTTTCTACAGAAGGGTATTAAAAAGACTATAGTAAAGATTATCCTACGTGAAGGCAGAAAACGCCAGATAAGAGACATGTTTGAGAAGGCCGGATACCCTGTGCTACAGCTGGAAAGGGTTGCGTTCGGACCGCTAAGGTTGCACGGTTTAAAGAGAGGGGATTATCGTCCATTAGATAAACGTAATATGGCGGAGCTTAAGAGGAGTGTCGGCCTTGCGAAGGGCTAATATACATATTTTGCTTTGAGAGTTATTTCATTTTTAAAATAATCCAGACCACTATATCTCGAATCCCTCATAGACCATGAATAATCCAACCCTATCCCAATGGCCTCAGTTAACCTGTACTTAAGTTTTGTCAGACAGTAAAAATTATTAATTTTCAAATAAGATGTTTTGCTTTCTTCTGTGATCTTAGCGGGATATACAGACCTTTCTGCTTTTCCGGATAGATTTAATTCCAAATTGGGAAACAGGAATCTCCCAATATTCAGCTCAGGAATAAAAGAACTGGAAATGAGATGAGCATTTCCTATTTCATCACGCGTTGATTCATAAATGTCTCGCTGTGCCCTGAGTTTCAGGCTTATATTCTTAGAGAAATTATATGTCAATTTTGCGTCTAAGGTAAAATCATTGACCCTGTCTATGGTGTCGACATCGTAATATGACCTATAGAGATAATTAGCCCTTACGTCAATATTTGCCTTTTTGGTAATTTCTACTCTTATACCTCCTCCGGGCATCTGCGACCATGAGTTTCTGTTTAGCCCTTCAGAGTATTTTATATACTTCGTTATAAATTGGCTTATAAGTGTTATTCTCGGTGAGATCTGATAGTAGATAGTTGGTTCTATATCAAATATGCGGTGGCCATATTGTTTTGTAGCAGAAAGAGATTTATATCCTTTTATAAAATGGGAAATTGTAAGTTTTGATGAGATTTTGGGCCTGGGGTCATAGAACGTTTCAAAAACGAGATCATTTTCATACCATCGTTGGATATCTGAACTAAAAATTTCGCCTGTGGGACTCTCTCTATTTCTTATCTTATCACTCAGTTTAAAGTTTAATTTATTACCCTTTAAAAGATGGGTTGATAGATGGGCGCCGTAATCGAGATTGTTCCTTGAGTCATAAACCTGAAAGAGCTCTAAATCGGCATTGCACCCGCCCCTTATTTCATACCGTTTTGCATCCCACAGAAAATCAAAAGAAGGTTTTACGTTGGTTATAAAGTCATAGATTCTTTCATTTTGGGTGTAGAATATATTGTCGTTGTATCTCTCCCGGACATCTACGATGATGTTAAAATTGTCTATATCATCTTCCCGCGGTAGCCTCCTTAAAAAGATGCCGCCAGGATCATAATCCGCCCGCTTAAAGACTATACTTCTCTCTTCTTTAAGGAATGATTTTGGTATTCTTATTCTTGAAGTTTTGGTCTCGGCAGCGAATGTTATTGAAGATATAGCCAAAGTGGCGGTTATTAAGAATCCAATAATGGATATCTTCAATATCTTCTTCATCCGTGCCCTTTATGGTGGCGGCGGTGATGATGCCCCTTCTTCTTATAGTAATCACTGTATGTCTTGTGGTAGTAGTAGTAGTTCGGGTAGGTTTTGGTATCTATGGAATTTAGGACAATATCTACAATCTTATTACCTTCTTTCTTAAGGTCTTTTATGAGCCCTCTCACAGCGTCTTTATCAACATGGCCAGCTCTTATCACCAAGAGCATGGCATCGCAGGCATGGAGAATAATCTTGGCATCAGCGAACATTAAGGCAGGAGGACTGTCTATAATTATACGATCGTATTCATCCCTTAAACTATCGATCATCTCTTTTAATAAAGCCTTCTTTAGATTTAAGAGCCTTGGCGGATCCTGTGCCTTTGTGCCCGCTGTCATTATATAAAGATTTTCTACAGGAGACTCCTTTATGCACTCTTCGACCGGTGAAGCTCCTGTCAGAAAATTGCTCATCCCCGATCCTATCCCCACCTCAAAGATTTTGTCAATCTGTGGCCTCCTCATATCAGCATCTACTAGAAGAACCTTCTTGCCCTGCTTTGCAATATATGTGGCTATTGATGATGATAGGCAGGATTTACCCTCCCTCGGTATTGTGCTCGACATAAGGAGTGTCTTGTACTCCTTTTCCGGAAAAGAGAATATGATATTTGTCATCAGGATCTCTATAGCCTCCCTGAAGGCAGCATCATTATTTAATAGATACAGCAGATTGCTGGATTTAACTACACCTTTTATCATGCTCTTAACCTTAGGAATTTCACCAAGTACAGAGAGCTTGAGATCTTTTTCGACGTCTGCCTTTGTCTGGATCGTCGTGTCAATGTGCTCTATTATGGAGATGACAGAGGTTCCAAGAAAAAGTGAGAAGAGAAAACCCAGTATCAGGTTAAGGCGCTTATTGGGCTTAGCGGGCCTTAATGGTATATCAGCATAGTCTATTACACGTATGTTGTTTGCCTGCAGATCTCCGGCCAGCTTTGCCCTCATGCTTGATATTACTCTCTCTGTTTCAAGTTCCAGTTTATGATTTAGATATTTCAACTTTGTGGTTAGGGCTGACATTTTTGGGTGTTTTGGCTTGTATCTTTTACTGAAGTCTGCTATCTCAGACTCAACACCTATCTTTTCAGACTTTACCTGCTGTATAATAGGGTTATTTATAACAGCTGGTAGCGATTTGAGCAGTTCGTCTTTTGACATCTCTTTTAGTTCACCGTAAATAGTCTCGTTTTCAAAACGTTCTGCCGTCTCAGGAAAGGCCTTGAGTATCTCTTTTGACATAAAGAGAAGGCTCTCTATATTTTGTTCTACATAGAGTCCGGTAAGTGTATTAGCCATCTTTGTGGCCATCTTGGCGTCTTTGTATAAGACACTTACCTTTACAAGCCTACTTCTTTTTAAGGGCTCTATATTTATCATCTTACTTAGCGTTAATATGGGATCCTCCTTTACCATAAAATCCGGCCACTCGTATATCTTGAGGGCCTTCATAACACGCAGAAGGAGTGATCTTGACTTTAAGATTTCGTACTGAGTCTGATAGTAACTTTCATCAAAATTACTTATCGTTAAGATTTCCTTTGTGGTCAGAGCCGATTCTTCAGGTTTTTCTATCAAAAGGAGGGCAGTAGCTTTATAAAGCGGGACCTGAGAAAACGTTAAGATAATAGTTAAAAACATTACCACGGATACGGTGCCGATTAAGACAGTCTTTCTCTTCGAGATTATCCTAAGGAAATCTTTTATGTTTAATCCAATCTCTTCCTGGTAATAGGTTATATTATGTTCTTTGTCCATTTCTTAAAAGAAACTCTCCGGTACGATTATCATGTCGCCGGGCTCCAACTCCAAATCTTTTTTCTTACCATTTAATATAGCATTTACATCGGGGGTGATAACATTTTTTCTTGATATCCTCGAAGCCCTTATTACCCTGACTCCTCTAGTAGAAGCATAACGTGTAAAGCCCCCAGCCATAGAAATGGCCTCTACTAAGTTTAGTCCGCCATTTGCAGGAAATGGATAGCTGCCGGGTTCTTTAACCTCCCCAATTATCGTCACCTTTTTCTGCGCAGAGACCTCTTTGGTAATAATATTGACGTGGGGTTCTACTAAGTAGTCTTTTTCCAGAAGCTCTTCGAGCATCTGTTCGGCTTCAAGTTTCGACAATCCTTCTACAACGACAATACCAAGTAGGGGGAAAGATATGGTTCCGTCTTCCAAAACAGTATATTCTCCACTTAGATCATCCTCCATGTAGACCTTAATATCCAGTATATCACCTTTAGAGATACCGGCTGAATCACTTTCGGGAATATAGAACTCTTCTGAAGGGGGTAGGGGTGGATCAGCGTAAACAGGCGAAGCAAAGAAAAGCACAGCCAATGAGATAAGTACGCAACCTAACTGTTTTACATTGTTCATATTTTCACCTACGTAAAAATCATATTATAATTTCACCCTAATTATATAAGTATATACTCAATTATGCCAATAGTCAAGATTTTGATTCGTTTTATTTTACCTGTTTAATTATCCAAGCATATGTTATCTTTAGACCTTCTTCTAGACTGATAGAAGGCTCCCAATTCAAGACCTTCTTTGAAAGAGTATTCTCTGAATTTCTACCTCTAACACCCTGTGGCTTATCCATGTCATATGTTTTCGTAATTTCCTTCCCAGAGATCCCTATAATGATATCTGCCAATTTATTTATACTGACCATTCTGTCAGAACCTATATTTAGAGGGTCCCTGAAATCAGACTGCATTAGACGATAAAAGCCTTCCATGCAGTCGTCTATATAGCAATAGGATCTCGTCTGCTTTCCATCTCCCCAAATATCTACAGAGCCTGAATTTCTCACTGTAGCTACTTTTCTACAGATAGCAGCGGGTGATTTTTCTCTGCCGCCCTCATAAGTTCCGTAAGGGCCAAAGATATTATGAAATCTTGCAACTCTCGTTTCCAGCCCGTATTCGAGGTAATAATTCTTACACAGCCTCTCTGTAAATAACTTCTCCCATCCGTATTCATTATCCGGGTCAGCAGGGTATGCATCTTCTTCTTTTAAGCCTGGCACATCTGGGCTATTCTGCTTATACGTGGCATAGACACAGGCAGAGGAGGAGAAGAAGAATTTCTTAATTTTGTTTTGATGTGAGGCCTCGAGCATGTGGGTATTTATAAGCACGTTATCTCTCATGACCTCTGCCTTTATATTGGTGATAAATCCTATGCCGCCCATATTTGCAGCAAGATTATAGACCTCATCAATACCTTTTGTTGCCTTAAGGCAATTTTTCCATTGCCTAAGATCCAGAAGTTTAAAATCATGTGCCTTCGTCTTCCAGAATTCCGGACGCTTTATATCTACACCCCTTACCCAATATCCCTTTTCGACGAGAAATTTGACCAGATGGCTCCCTATGAAACCACCTGCTCCAGTTACCAAAATGCGTTTTTTCATCTTATTTCAGCTCCTTTTTTCAATATATTTTTTTAATCAGGTTCGTTTTTACAAGAGATAGCAAGAAAGCACCATGTAAGAAAGAATAAGATCCAACCATATAGCAAAAAAAGCTTAATGTATTGTCTTGCAGAAGAGACGACGGCAATGTTGGAATAAGTCAAATCAGGCTGTATGAGATACCTGTAGATTCTTTTCAAAAGAGAATATCTCTTATTGGCTTTAAACATAAACTTGAATTCCGCATCCTTACTAAAATAATATTTTTCAGATTCACAGGCCATGGAGTAGGGGGCGGTAATTACTTCTCCCTGCCGGAATATCTTAGCATAGTACGCGCTTTGCGCGCCAAGAAGAGTAATATTAAACAGATCAATAGCATTCAGCACCATCCCATTTACATCGCTTACATAACACTTGCGCGAATGGAGATCAACAAGCGCCCATCTATTCTGCTCTTTTATAAAACTTTCAGAGAATACAGGAGTACTCAATTTAACCTTGCCTATATGGCCTCCAGATTGCACCAGGCGTGTAGGGATGCCTGCGGCATTTGCAAAGAGCACGTAAATCTTTGCAAATTCGGAACAGTAAAGTCCTGTTGTTTCTGTTGAGGCAATTGAATAGACTTTAAACAAAGAGAGTGAAGCATCCTCAATCTTTTTACAACGTGCCCCTCTCTTAAGGTCGAAGTTGGACATTAGATATCCGAATATCTTTTCAATCTTCAATAATGTATCGTCAGCATCTCTAACGTTAATTTCCTGCTTAATAATTTTTTTAACCTTCTCAAGTTCATCAGTATTAATATCATAAAAGGCGTCAGCCCATGAATCAAGGCTATACTGTTTGATATTGCCTATTGGTATATTTGAATAGAACGCATGGTATAGGGGGGAGGGCTCGTGTCGATAATGTATTTTTACAATTATAGGCTCAATAGCTATCTCTTTATTTCCATGTGGCATTATCTTATAGCCATTTTTACCTTTTAATAAATCCAATTCAGGATAGGCGCCATTATGGATATAAAAAGGCTCATCATTTCTTATTATCTTCCATTCTTTGCACTTTTTCCCCTGAATGATTATTTTAATTCTCAATTTGTCAGCGGGCAGTAGATCAAAACCTGTTATCTTTGGTATCTCGGATGGGTAGTATATGGAAGAGTAGCTTGCTGGTGTGTATTGAAGACCTAAATCTTTCCTATTTATATATATTAATAGATTGAAGGTTGTCAAAAAAATAAGTATTACCCCGATCCATAGTAGTAATCTTTTTTTATTCATGGTTAAAATCTTCCCAGATGTTTTATGTTATGTTGTTCACTTAAAACTTTCCAACAGTCATAGATCTGAGCCCCTCTTTTGATATTCTTGATTTTAATCCTTTTAAATTCATCCCAGGCCGTTGCTATTATTAAAAGATCCGATCTTTTAAGGCATACACTTAAGCTTTTTGAATAGATCACTTTTTTCTTTAATATATGCGCAGCATTATTCATGGCTACGGGATCGTAAACCTCTACTCTATATCCGAGCCTGATTAATTCTTTAACTATGTCTATAGACTGTGATCTTTCGACTATATTTGTATTAGGTTTGTATGTTAAGCCCAATACGCCAACAGCAATATCTTTCTTTTTCTTCCCGATCTTGCCAGCCAATTTAAGCGCCTTTTTTACAACCCTGGATGCTTGGGCATTATTTACCTTATCTACTACTTCTGCGAGCATAGCCTTGGCCTTTACCCTCTTACCAAATACAGAAAAGGCAATATTATCTCTGGGGAAACATGGTCCGCCAAAGCCCAGGCCGGGCTTGAGATATTTTGTGCCTATCCGTGAATCCAAGCCTATGCCGTCTGTAATAGTATAAGCATCAGCATTTTTTGTATTTTCACACATAGCTGCCAGCGTATTAGCGAAAGTTATTTTCATAGTTACGTAGCAATTGACAGCAATTTTGGCTATTTCGGCATTGGTCAAACCCATTCTCGCAAATCTTGGGTTATTTTCGCACGTTTTTTTGTATATTCTTTTCAAAATATCACCATCTTTTTTGTAGCTTTCGCCTATAAGCAGAAAATCGGGATTTAAGAAATTGTGTATAACACTGCCCAGAGCGATAAACTCTGGATTGTAAACCAGGCCAAAATCTTTTCCACATATCTTACCAGATACTTTTTCCAGAAAAGGCTTTATCACTGTTTCAGCAGATGTAGGCATCATTGTGGATGTGATAGCGATGAGATGATATCTCTTTTTTGTGCGTAAGACCAGCCCGATCTCTTTCAGAGCTATTTTTAAATATTTATTAGAATATGCACCATCTGACTTAGAAGGTGTTGCAACGACCACAAAAGTTACCTGAGAATTCATAATAGCATTTTTGTAGTTATTCATAGCTGTGAAATTTCTTTTGCATTTTTTTATTAGTTTGTCAAGTCCTGTTTCGTTTATAGGGCTTTTTCCCATGTTTATCAGTTTAATCTTTTTTTATTAATGTCTATGCCACTAACCTTAAAGCCCTTATTTGCAAAGCACGCAGCCATACACAGACCCAATTTTCCAAGCCCTACAACTGATATGTTTTGAATATTTTGTGATCGTCTATTTTTCATGATTAATTCCTCTCGTTTTTCTCGGATTTAATAATATTAAAATATTGCATAAACACCAAAACGATAAATAATGGTACGCACTTTAGATATCTTTTCCACAACCTCTTAGGTTCCTGAATAAGCCTGAATAACCATTCTAAACCATTATGCTGCATCCAATTTGGTGCCTGCTTTACAATACCAGCATGAAAATCAAAAGCTGCTCCTACGCCGAGTTGAAGCACTCCCGGTAAAGATTCCTTATGCCTGTACATCCAGTAGTCTTTCTTTAATCCCCCAAGCCCTATCCACAGAATATCTGGATTAGAAGCTCTTATCTTCTGAAGGATGAGTTCATCTTCTTTTTTATTTAGTTCATAAAACGGCGGATTGTATGAGCCCACAATTTTTAAATGGGGAAAAGAAGCTTTTATGTTAGATAGCAGCTTTTTTAAAGCTTCATCGGATTTTCCACCATAAAAAAAGTTGCTGTAACCCTTTTTTTCAGAAAGCTCCAAGAGTTTAAGCATAAAATCTGGACCATATACGCGATTCTTAATCTTCTGGCCGAAGATCCTGGCAGCCCACACAATGGGCATACCGTCCGGAAGTACTAAGCTAGCTTTATGCAGAACGGCACGATAGTCTTTGTTAAAATAGGCTTCAACTGCAGGGTGCGTACTAATAAAGCATATATAGTTAGGTTTTTTGTCCCTTATTCTACCTTCAGCAGCTTTTAGGGCCTCTTCAATATCTATCGTGTTGAAAGGTATTCCAAGAAGTGATAATGTTTTCATCCCTATATTACCTCTTAGAGTTATGAGCAATTGCTTGTTTGTAGATGTTTATAAGAAGACCATAATTTTTTTCTCCAGTATATTTCAACTCAAACTCTTTTCTGGCGTTTCTCCCCATCTCTTTTATAGCATCTTCATGCTTCCATGCCCAGGCAATTTTTTCAGCAAGTTTCTCTGTGTTTCCAGGTGTAAAAAGTATGCCATTATAGTTATCAGTTATTATCTCTTTCATTGCGCCAAGCCTGGATGCTATTACGGGTACTCCGCAAGCAAATGTCTCTATTAACACCAATGGAAAGCATTCATACCATTCAGAAGGGAAGACAAGGAACCTGGATGCTTTCATTAGCTTAAAGGTCTCTTCACGATTACGCCATTTTAGTAACTCTATAGACTTATTGCTATTTTCGCTAATTATCTTTTTTACATCAGTGAAGAGACGTCCATCTCCAACGATCTTCAATGGTATTCCATGCAGCATATCCCATGCTTTGAGCAATGTTAGCACACCCTTTTCATCTGTTAAACGCCCAACAAAAAGCGCATACTTTCCAATATTAGTAGTATCTCGCATGCCGGGATCGGGATAGACAAAATTAGATTTAATTACAATCCTTTTCCGTGCGACACCATTTTCTATAAAAAGTTGACTTGCGAAGTTACTTAGCGCTATATATAGGTCTATCTTTTTTTGCCATGTTCCTAACCATCTATGCAAGCTTACTATTAAAGTAATTCCAAATGTTTGCAATCTTGAACCGCGATAGCACGCATGCAGGATTCCCCTGTAGGGCATCTTTCCAGCATAACATTCCTCACAGAGTCTATTATTACGATAACAAATTGATGCTGAGCAGATAAGCCTATAATTATGAAGCGTCTGTACAACAGGAAACTTTAATTTTTTACAAGCGTAATAGGCAGAGGGCGATATGGCGAAGAATATATTGTGGAAGTGAACAATATCAGGCTTTTCTGTGCGTAGTATTTTATTAAGATGACGGATAGTCTTTTTAGACCATAAAGAATTTATGAAATTAGAAATAACATTAATTTTAGTCAGCCGCTTATTATTATCAACATATTCAATGACTTTATGGCCATAATGCAAGAGGAGAGCTTTTTCGGCATTGAAGACATGATCCTCCCCTCCGGGATGTTCATAGAAGTTATGTACTAAAAGTATCTTCATCTTGTTAAGATCGCCCTTCTTTTGTAAGAGATCATTGTTTTAGAGAAACCCAAAAAATGTTCAACATATAACTTGCCGTCAGGAAATAATTGTGCCATCTCTTTTTTACTTAAAAGTCTTATTCCGTTTATATAATATTTCATACAGTCTTCAAGCGAAGGGCGTGTTATCAGGCCCCATAAAGTAAAATTCCTGATAAGAGCTTTTTGCAAGTTGCTCGGCAGCCAATGGATGAAGGGTGTGATTAAATGCGGCTCAATAAAAAAGGCCTTATCTGGAGTCTCAACAAAGTAGTTTAGCGCAACTCTTCTGATTTCTTCCGAACATTTTAGCTGCGATTTATAATCACCAAGATGCTCGATAACGGAATTGCAAAAAGCAATATCGAATACATAATTATCAAATGGTAGGCACCTACCGTCAGCAACCACCCATTTTATATAATTTGGTAATTTGAATTTTGGTCTAGATACGTTGACTATTGTTATTTTTGGGAGCACCATCTTTTCCTTTTCAACAATTTTCCAAAAGAAAAGATCACCACCAATATCTATTATTTCTGTCCGTGCGTTTATGTTAAAAAAGCTGTAGAAGAGCTGTATGCGTTTCCTGCGAAAGTATGACAAAAAGGGACGATAAACTTTATGAATATCCATTTTACCTTTTATAATCTCGTGTTATCTTGCGCAGCATATTCTATAGCAGCAGCGAATTGTGCCACCATAGCTTCTATTTTAAGAGATTTTGCTGTTTGCCGTGCACCAGCCTGCATATAATTAAACTCATTCAGATTATTAATGATATAAAGGATAGCTTCTGTAAAGCACTTTGCATCAAGAGTATTTACTACGTAGCCATTTTTTTTATGTGTTATATAGGCTACTTCAGGGCTCTGCTCAACGCCATGTTTTGTTGTGACAATGGGGACGCCATAGCAAAAACCGTGCACACAGGTAAGACCAACGCGTCCCGGAATTACCAAAAGGTCAGAGATAGTAAAGAATTTTGCCAACTTACGATCGTCATAAATGGGACCCACGAAATGAATATTTTCTAAGCTCTTAGCTTGTTGTAGTAATCTTTGCCGCTCTGTTCCTTCACCTACGACTAGAAGTGAAATGTCCACATTAGACTGTTTTAGCATAGAGAAGGACTCTATTAGTATATCAATCCTCTTTTCAGGAAGTAACCTACCGACATATAGGAGAGTATGGGAACTTGAGAGCTTTAGCCTATCCCTAATTTCTTTAAGTTCTTCTTCTGCTATTTTATCTTGCAGCGACATTAGATATTCAGTGTCAAGTGTGTTATTCATAATAAATATTTTTTTACTATGCATGCCAATCCGTATGCATTCATCGGATCCCTGCCTTGTATAAACGATGACCGCATCCGCGTTTTTTAGAAGAAGCTTTCGTATAAAGTTGCGCATTATCCAGAAGGGTCTTGGCAGGTTTGCAGGGCGATAGCCATATCCAAAAAGAATAAGCCTCTTCTTGTATAGTCTTCCAAGCAGCCAGATTGCCCATATAGCAAGGTTGTGTACAACTTCCTGGCAGACTATTACATCAAAGTTGCCCTTGAACAGCAACATAAGTGACGATTGCCAGAAAACACGATGACGCCCCATAGGATAAAAATAATTTTTTACCCAGATATTTTTAACTGGCAATGATGTGCCTGCAGAATGGACGCCAAATCCTTTACTACTTTTGCCATGAAAACAAGTCACATCTATAGTAGAAATCATCGACAGATGTCGCAAAAACCGAACCCAATAATTAGGGACAACAGGAAATAATAGGGCAGCCTGTATTTTCTTAATCATCTTTTTACCATTTCCCTTAACCAGTCAAAAAGATAGCCTAAAGCCCTTTTCGATAAACCAATAAGTAAAAAAGGTATTAGATATATTTTTGGACAATTTTTAAAAGTGTATATAATAAACCTTTTCAAATTTCCTCCGCCAGTAATTCCGAATAAATGATTAAAATAATTCTTTAAACTTTTGACTTTTCTCAGCTGTTCCTGCCCGCTTTCATCCGGATATATGAGTAATTTAGCATCATAATTGCAGAATGCTCTGTAACCAGCTTTTATCGCCCTATGCGTAAAATCATAATCTGCCAGCAATCCGGGAAAGTTCTTCTCGTCAAAAAGTCCTATTTTTCGAAAGACTTCAGCTGGAATCAGGAGCCCTCTTCCAGGGAGTTGAGTAACTTCACGTAGGCCTACCTGTTGATCTATAGCTAAATGATCAATTAGAGGCTTGTAACTGGCAGTAAGCCAATTTATTATATGTCCGCCATAGACAGGTCTTTTTGTCTCTGTATCAAGGGCAAATGCTCCAAGAATTGCTTTTGGTTTCTTCTTTGACCAGTAGAGCATTTTTTCAATAAAATCAATATTGGTAATAGTATCGTCATTTAATGTCATTATGTAATTTGCACCACTTTTCAGAGCATATTTAACACCTATATTTGTACCACCCGCCCACCAAAGTGAATCATTTCCATGTAAAAGAGTTACTTCCGGAAATTCATTTTTTATCATTTCTGCAGTGCCATCAGTTGAGCCGTCATCTATAACTATAGTTATAAAATCTTTTACAGTCTGTTTTCTCAAAGAGTTGAGACAGTTGCGCGTAAAAAGTTTTCTGTTAAATACAGCTATAATAATATAGGTCATGTAAAGTGAATTTCCTTTTCTCTTTTTTCTAAAAATGCAAGCCCGATACCAAGCACCGCAAAGTAATAAAAGCTGGGTATATATACCAAGGAAAAGACAAATCCGCTGCATATGAATGCAAAGAGTGTCATGTTTTCAATGTTATGTTTTTCCTCCTTGCAAAACTTAATTACGAAATAAACAATGGGGCAGAAGAGAAGAAATAGGCCAAAAAACCCATGATAAAAGAGAACGTCAAGATATCCGCTGTGAAAATGGTGTCCTGACATTTTTTGATAACTGAATCCAGGGGGCAGGGGTATCTCAAACCCCCTAAAACGCAGACCAAATAGGGGATCTTTCCAGACAAGCGGAAGATAATATTCATATTGGTTAAGTCTATGTGTCGCAGTTCCGCCGAGCTCTCTGAACATATAAATTTCCCGAAATCTTTCCTGCATGAAATTGACATATCTGGCATGTTTACTTTCACCAAATAACGTAAAATAAATAGAGGTAAACAAAACCATAGCAATTAGAAAATAAAAGAACAGCCATTTTATCTTAGAGCGTTTCCCCTTTAGGACTAAAAATGAAAATACTAGAATTGCAGCTATAAAACTTGTCCAAACCGACCTATGATTCTCTATAATTATGATTATTAGATTGAGTATGATGATCGCGGAAGTAGAAAATTTAGGTTTTTTGAGGAAGAGGGATAAAAAATAAATGGTGCACAAGACAAGTAGGAATATGGTTGTTGCATGCGAGCTCCTATTGAGACCGTAAAGATCGATATCCGAACCTGGGGGCACTATAGAGGTTCTTACAAGAAACTGTTGAAGATATATAAAACCACATGTGGCGTAACAAAGGATCTTTAAAAAAAATGCAGGATCCACAAACTTTGTCATAACAACATAGAAGGTGACAAGGAAGAAAAAACTGCTTAGCCCTAATATGATATGAGGATATATAAGGATTTTATCATACTTTATAATAGATTCGCCTACCAGGAAGAAATAATATAAAAAAAAGAGAGTTGTGTGAAATCTCAAAAATTTATCATTAATTTTGTTAAATAAATAAAAAGCGAGAGTAAGAGCTATGCAGAAAATTGTTGCCGTATCTTTTAGCATGCCATAACCGGATTGGAGGAAGGGGAAAATAATGTATGTAATGCGTTGGCACAAAAATACAAGACTTATCAGGAGGAACACGAAAAAAATCTTTGTATTCAAAATAGTTGTTGTCATCCGTAACCCAACATTTTGCGCATAAACAACCCGTCTATTTGTAATATGCTATGTGTTCTTGGGTGTCTATGTTCTATCAGTGGCCCAAAATATGAAAAACCGCTGTTCAGAAGGAAGCTATACAGGTCATTAAACAAGGATTGGTTTTTATAGAGAGAAAAGAAAGAGAGTTCGCATATTATATAGTCTGTATCCCGAAGAATCTTTTTTGCTCCTTCAAGGACTAAATTTTCGTAGCCTTGCACATCGATTTTTATGAGTAACGGTTTTTGCAAGGATACATTGTTCAGTATGGAATCAAGTTTATCAACCTTAACTACCTCAGGTTCTGTAGTACTTGATCTAGGACAAGCATCCTTGTGTATATCTGATATTTCGAGTAGAGAACTTGCATTAATATAAGCGTTTTTGTGCATAACGGTTTCAGTGGTTTTATTGCCGAGCGCTATATTGTAACACTTAAGGGTTCTTATCTTTTTTTGGAGTCCGCATAGTCGTTCATACAGTTCGCTTATGGGTTCGAAAGCGTAAATATCGGCTTCGGAGAATAAATAGTTTGAGCATTTTGTGAAATTGCCTGAGCTTGCGCCAATGTCCAATATCGTTGCAGGTCTAATGCCCATAGAAAATAGAGTAAAAAGCATTTTGTACATAGTTATGTCACAGCCAGCAAGCTTTGCTTTAAATAAGCCAGGCGTATTCAACATTAGTGCTAGTGTATGCAGTTTTGACGCAGTAATTCTTTTTAAACCATAAGCCATAAGATACCTATCTTTTTAAGACAGCGTTTTTAAATACTCATAATACCAGCCCAGAAGACCATTTTTGGGAATTGCCTCTTTTTCTGTAGAATAGAGAAGGGAAATATATCTTTCAATCTCCCTTTTAAGCAAACGAGAAGGCGTTATGAAAGTTAAGAATAATAATAATAAAAAGCCCAGCAATAATTGTATTATGAAAATTATCCATACCCGCGTTTCCATATTACGTAAAAGCGAAGAAGCAAAAAATAATGCGCAGAATACAATGGCGCCGTTTAGTATACCGGGATAATACGTAGCAAAAATCCTACTATAATTAATCTTCAAAATCTTCTTAATTAAATAGAAGTACCCTCCGTTTAAAAATATGGCACCCAAGGTAACAGCGACCGCGAAACCTATAAGTCCGAAACCTTTTAGGAGAGTAAAGAGAATGACGAGCAGAGTTATATAGCCTAGTTGCAATATGAATATATTTTTAAGATATGCCATAGACTCGCAGATTGCTTTGTTTATATAACAGAAGAGATTGAGGGGTATGGCTATGGCAAGGATTCTCAATATAGGTATAGCCGCTATCCATCTACTCCCCAAGATTACCAGTATAATTTCTTCCGCGGCTACCACTATGCCTGCGCAGGCCGGTATTACTAAAGCAAGATATATGATTATAGAAGAGACATAAGCGTCTTTTAAGCGCTTGAAATCAAGCTGCATCTTGCTGAAAGAGGGCAAGAGAACCCTGGAGAGGCTAATAGTAAATCTATGTATCGGAAAATATACTAACATGAATGCGCGATTGTAGATACCAAGCGAAGCAGCCCCTATTAATCGGCCTATTATAAATGTATCAAGTTTAGATCCAAAAAGTTCGAGTAAATTTATAGAAGATACTTTAAAGCCAAATAAGAATATAGGCTTTATGTAATTTAGCTTAATCAAGGGCATAAGATTGTGTTTTGTAAGTGCATATGCCATAATTGAAGAGATAGCCGCAGTGGCTACAGTAGCTGCGACAATGCTCCAAACCCCAAAACCGTTAAACGCTAAAATAATACCCAATATGCCGTAACCAATTATATGAGAGATAATATGGATTATTGCTATATATCTGAAATTTAAACTGCGTGTAAGAAGGCTTAGTGATGTCGAGGCAAAACCTGTAAATAAGAGTATCGTAGACATTATCCTCAAGACATAAACTATTTGAGGATCATTAAGTAAGAGGGTTACGAGTGGCGCCGCCATCCAAATTACTGCAAAGGCGAATATGCCATATAGTAAAGAAAGGGTAAATGCAGCCCTGATATCCTCAGTAGATAATTTCTCCTTTTGTATGATTGCATGGCCAGTCCCTATCTGCACGAAATAGTTAAATAATTCTAATACAGCGTTTACTATTGCTATAAGGCCAAATGTAGCAGGTTCCAGCAAGCGGGCTAACACAGCAATAAAAAATATTCTAAGTATAGATTGAACTATAGTTGCGATATAGCTCCACTTGATGCTCTGAGTTATCTTATTGACAAAATTTGGATCTCGTATCATAGAATCACATCCCTTTCGACCATATCAGTCAATAAGCACCCTTTTGTTTGAATAAAACGATCAAAGCGGTCTTTAGGAATATTTTTATGTCGAGGAAAAAAGACCAATTATCTATATATTCTAAATCGAGTTTTACCCATTCTGAGAAATCGCGAATTTCATTCCTGCCGCTTATCTGCCAGAGGCAGCTTAATCCCGGCTTCATACTAAGACGTCTTCTATCAGCTCCTTTTATCTTACGGATTTCTGATATGGGCAACGGTCGAGGTCCGATTGCACTCATTTCTCCTTTTACTATATTTATTACCTGCGGCAATTCATCGAGGCTATGCCTCCTTAAGAATCTTCCGAAAGTAAATACGCGGGGATCATTCTCTATTTTAAAAACAGGACCTTTCATTATATTGAACTTTTGAAGTTCGTCTTTTCTTTGTTCCGCATCTTTGATCATTGTACGGAACTTGTAAAAATGGAATGGCTTTCCATAGAGCCCGCCTCGTTTTTGAATGAAGAAAATAGGGCCCGGGGAGCTTAATTTTATTCCTATCCCGGCTATGAGGTAAAAGATGCAGAAGAACGGTAGGGCAAGTATTGCAAAGGTATAGTCGAAGAGAGTTTTTGCAAACATGCGCCAATTGTAACCTGGAACCGTAGAAAAGACTACCATGGGCGTATCTGCAAGGTAGCCAAAACTTGTCTTGGCATTTCTTCTTATAAGGAAGGGGCTCTCAAGCCAGACCTCTATACCTCTCTCTTCACATATAACGAGGATTTCCCTAATCTTTTCCTCGTTCCCGTGGAACCCTGCTATTATTACAAGCTCTATAGGTTCTTTGTCGAGTGTATCGATGACATGATTAATATCTATTGTAGAAGAAGCTTTAGTATCGCTAGTCTCTACCTTCTTCGTTATGACAAGAGAGAGGTCATCGTGTTCAAGTCTTTTGAGAATATGATCTACACGGGACTTTTCTCCTATAAGGAAGGTTGACTTTAGATTGCCTTTCTTTTGGGTGTGTACAACCACGCTATTTACAATCCATTCTTTTATTGTTGCCAGGAGAAGCAAAATAGGGTAGGAGAATATAATGTAAGTACGGTTAAATCTTATATTAATGAAAAATGATCCTATTATTATTATAAGAGCCATCTGTGTAATGCACTTTAATATTATCAAAAGCTTAATGCGGAATCTTCTAATCTTGATTGTGGGATAGAATCTGTTGGTTAATAAAAGGAGAGGATATAATATCAATGATGCCAAGATTATCCTCTCTATTATAATGGGGGAGCCGATCGTCTTTATATATGTGACACCATGGGCTATGAGGATCTTACGCAATAAACCTGTAATGGCAAAGCTAATCAGGACAAGAAGGCCGTCAAGGGCAATATTTAATGTCCTGAAGATATTTTTTTCCGATTCGTACATCTACTTTAGGCCTTTTTTCCTTTTTTTAATATCAAATTTAATATAATAGCCATATCTAAAAAGAGAGACCAGTCATCCACATATCTTATATCGTCTTCTATAGCTTGATTAATATCAGGGGTGCGGACAGCCGGTGCAAGGTGGGAAGGGCATATAATACCGGGTTTCATGCTGAAGAATCTTTTATTTGTGCCCTTTACCAATGCGGCATCTTCTCGATATAAGGGGTAAGGGCCTATCAGACTCATTTTCCCCTTTAAGATATTTAGTGTTTCAGGCAATAGGTCTAAGTCGTATTTTTCCATGAATCTGCCAAATGGAAAGAGTCCTGGTTCACCTTTTTCGATAACATATTCCGACGTAGTTCTAAATTTATAAGAGATAAAAGGTCTTTCGAGAAGACCGACTACTTCCTCTTTAACTATGATAGAACCAGGCGAGTTGATCTTTATTACAATGCCTATTACAACATATGCGATACATAAGACTGGCAGTAGCAATATTGCGACGAGATAATCAAAAAATATCTTTGTGAGCATCTGGCTGCTATAGCCACCCATTGAGGAAAATACGATCATGGGCATATCGGAAAGGTGCCCGAAGCTGGTTTTTGAGCTTTTGCTGATTTGAAAAGGGCTTTCAAGCCATACCTCTATATTTTTCTCTTCGCAGACTATTAGTATTTCCCTGACAAAATCTTCACACCCATCGAAACCTGCTATGATAGCGAGCTCTACAGACTCTTCATTTAAACTGTCAATAATGGTGTCGGTATTCAAGCAGGCCCGGCTCCTTATCTCAGAACCCTCTTTATAAGGTATCTGCATGATATAGAAGACCTTCTTAATTGCTATAGGAAGGTTATCATCTTGAATCTTCCGGGAGATTAAACCTATAGTATTTTCATTACCTATGACCATGGCGGGTTTATATCGCCCGATCCTCTGCCTGGATATGGCAAGATTGCTTATCATATGCTCTTTTGCTATTGCAAAAAGAAATAATATCGGACCGGACAAGACTATTAATGTGCGATTGAAAGATATATGAAACATGAATGATATAAGTATTGTGATAAATATCAATTCAAATATACATATGGAGATTAGCATGGCCTTATCCCTGAATTTCTTGATCCTGCTGGTGGGATAGAATCTGTTTAGGTAGAGGAGGGCAGGGTATAGGACAGCCATTAGCAATATTATAATAGTTACCTCAATTGGCGCAACGACGGGGCTTATATCGAAGACCTCAAGGATGCCTGTAGAGACTATAACTTTCCTGATAAGCTTGGTTGCCTCAAATGAAAGTATTACTAACGCGGTATCAAGTGTAATATTTATGATCCTAAAGATATTTCTTTCGAAGTGATACATTTTTCGTATCTCCTTTTACCGAAAGTATATACTATACATTAATGATTGTCAAGGCAACGTGATATAGATATAATTGACATCTAAACTGTATTATGTTATAAATATATTACTAAATAGCCAGACAAGAGGATAAGCATATGCTAGAAAATGCAAAGCTAAGGGGATTGATAGGACTGGCCCTAAAAGAGGATATAGGCACAATTGATGTGACTACGACAAACCTTATATCTAAAAGTGTAAAGATCAAGGCCGATATCTTGACAAGGGAAGATGGTGTGATATGCGGCATTCCTGTATGTGAAGCCGTATTTGAGCATCTGAATGCAGAGATAAAGTTCAAGCCTCAGGTTAATGAGGGGGACTATGTATATAAAGGAAAAGCTGTCTGCTACTTAGAAGGGCCGGCATGGCCTATACTGGCTGGCGAGAGGACTGCTTTGAATTTTCTTGGGAGACTCAGTGGCATATCTACAGAGACGCGGAAATTTGCAGAGAAGGTGAGATTGTACGGCACAAAGATATTAGATACGAGGAAGACTACTCCTGGCTTAAGGTTTCTTGAGAAGTATGCCGTAAAGATCGGTGGAGGGGAGAACCACCGCAAGGGGCTCTGGGATCAAGTGCTTATAAAAGACAATCATCTAAAGCTTCTAAGAAGCAAGCCTTTAACTATGAATAAGATGCTCAAAGATGTAAGGAGAAAGATTCAGAAGAACACAAAGATTGAAATAGAGGTAGACAATCTTAAAGATTTTGAAGAAGCTTTGGGCGGATACCCTGATATTATAATGCTCGAGAATATGGAGCCAGGGGATAT
>JABMRJ010000059.1 GCA_013202745.1 Candidatus Omnitrophota bacterium | reverse complement strand
CGCACGTACTAAGTATATTAAAAATACCACATCCGACGGCTAAAATCAAGCGGAATTTAGAAGCTTGATTTTTTCGTGTTCTGGGGTATACTTTAAGCGATGGTCAAAAAAACCTTCTTAATATTGCTTTTGATTGGCATAGTATTTGCTGTTTATGCCAATTCACTAAAAGGGCCATTCCTCTTTGATGATACCATCCTCGTTAGAGATAACCCCCTCATAAGAAGCATCACGAATATCTCCGCATTCTTTAAGACAGATATATTTGCCCATACGACCGAAGGTCTTCCTATCAGTAATTCATACAGGCCACTACAGACTGTTACATATGCATTGGATTTTTTCTTATGGGGTAACAGCCCGCAAGGTTTTCATTTAACGAGCGTAATAATACACATCATAAATACACTGCTCGTCTTTTTATTTATAAAAAAGATATCAGGGAATTTTTCTATCTCTTATCTTACTTCACTTATCTTCGGTATTCACCCCATCAATACGCAGTGCGTCTCTTATATATCGGGCAGGGCAGATCTTCTCGTAGCTACGTTTACACTCCTCTCCATAATCACATATATAAATTCAAAGAAAGATAAGAAAAAGGGAACATTATTTCTGTCCGCTCTATTTTATCTATTTGCAATCTATTCAAAAGAGATAGCTATTATTATTCTGCCATTAATTTTAGTTATTTATAATATCATATCCGATAAAGAAAAAACTTATAGGCCACGGTCTTATATATTTCATGCGGCAGCGCTGGCGCTCTACTTTCCACAAAGACTGGCTGCGCTCGACGGGTTAGTCCCGTGTGCACTCGAACTCTCAAGGCTCGACATCTTCCCCAGAGTATTTACATCCATAAAGTCCTTATTTATAGATGTAAGGATGCTCTTGTTTCCTTATGACCTTCACTTCGGGAGGACGACGGATGTAGAGTCTTCTATATTCGGCAGTATCTATTCGATACTTACCGTTGCCGGCATTATATTAGCGGCGTATATGCTGCACCTTATGTATAAAAGGTGGCAAGAGAAGAAAGATGCAGGATCAGCCCAGATATTTTTCGGGATAAGTTTTTTTCTTGTAACTATGGCGCCGCTTCTTAATATAGTACCCCTGCAGGTCTTCCATTCGGATAACTGGCTCTATCTTCCGGCTGTAGGCATATACTTGGCATTCATAGCTTTTGTAAAATCTCTCATTACGTCTAAGCAATCTCTCGCTAAAGGTATGGCTCCCATATTAACCATCGCAGCACTTTTCTATTACGGGCACACTACCATAGAAAGAAACAAAGACTATCAGGATGAGATACGCTTTTTCCTCTCCAGCTTAGAGAAGAGGCCCAGTGTAAAGTTCTGCAGGACCGTAGGGGCCCTTTACGGAGAAAGAGGCGACTATGAAAAGTCTATTAAATATCTGAATATGGCTGTTGAGACAAATAAGATATACCCCGCTAAAGAAGAAGCGGAATTGGCCTACTTTAATCTCGGCATAACGTACATGAATCTCGGTAAATACAAAGAAGCTAAGGAGAGTTTCGAGAAGGTCCTCATTTCAACAAATGTAGAATTGAGACTGGAAGCCGAAAGGCATTTTGTACACATCGTCAACAACCTCATGCAATAATTTCCTGCCCAGTGTAAGCAATCATTAAAAGTTAGATTTGACTTTATAAAGTGATTATGATATACTTTATATAATTAAGACATTTATAAAGTAATATAACAAAATTAAAACAATTTTAAAAGAGGAAGGTGAATAAGATGGCAGACAAAAGAGAAGGCTTATTTAAATACAAGGCTCTGACGGACAGGGAGAGGAAGAACCTTATGATACTCGATATCATAAGAAGGAATGGCCCTGTGTCGAGGACAGAGATATCCAGAATTACTGAGATAAACATCGTTACTATTTCGAATTATGTAAATAACTATATTAACAAAGGGTTTGTCGTCGAAAAAGGGTTAGACATATCAACAGGAGGAAGGAAGCCTACTTTGCTGGAGATTAACCCTAGGGGCGGGTATGTCATAGGAGCAGATATAGGTCCGCGTAAAATAAAATGCGCATTGACAGATATAAGCGTCAACGTCGTCTCTAAAAAGGTTATCGATAGGCCTGACGGAGATATGGAAGAGGTTACAAATGCTTCGTTGGATATGATCCAGAACGTAATCGATGATGCTAAGGTGGAGAAGGAGAAGATTAAGGGTATAGGCCTCGGTATTTCAGGGATTATAGACGAGATAGCGGGCACTGTAAGAGACACAAATGGAAAGAGGGGCAAGACCAGTTCGAGTTATACGACGCTAAGGATGGAGGCGGAGAAGAGGTTTAATATAGACACTTTTGTCGGAAACGATGCTACATGCGCCGCATACGGTGAGAAGAGGCTGACCATCGAGGCAGATGTAGAGAATATGCTCTACATCTATTCAGACGTAGGCTGCGGCATAATAATAAAAGGCGAGATATATAGCGGTACTGGAGGAAGCGCCGGTGAGATCCAGCTTGCAGGGGAAAGGGAAGGGGCAGAAGGTCTTCCACTACCATCGGATGAACTCTACTATTTAAGGCCGCTTGGCGTAGATCTGGGCATGGTGCAAGAAGCAAAGAATGTCATAGCCAAGGGTATAGGGACAAAGATATTGGAATTTTCAAAAGGTAAAATAGCTAATATCGCCCTGGAGAATATAATAAAGGCAGCCAGCGAAGGCGATAAGGTAGCAATAGATCTAATAGGAAATGCAGGAATAGGCCTGGGGACGAGAGTTGCGTATCTGATAAACCTATTTAATCCCGAAGTCGTTGTAATAGGCGGAGGTATCGAAAAGGCAGGAGAGCTTATTTTAGAGTCTATATGGAGAGCGGTAAGGAAGCTTGCCTTCGAGGAACCTGCCAGCAAGGTCAGGATTATACCATCTGGACTCGGCGAAAATGCGGTATCATTCGGGGCCGCTGCTTTAGTACTACGCGAAGTATTTGCAAGTCTTTAAAAAACGGATTGAGAGGCAGACATGGCTGTAGGCAGAAGAGGCTTAAGCGATGAAGATGTAAGCGATAAGGGGCGGAAGAATCTAACGATTCTAGATACCATAAGAAAGAGAGGCCCCTTGGCCAGGACAGACGTATCTAAGATAACAGGCATCAATATAGTAACGGTCTCTAACTACATCGACAGCTATATAAAGACCGGCCTGGTAGTACAAAGAGGGCTTGATACGTCTACAGGAGGCAGGAGGCCGTTATTGGTAGAGCTCAATGCCCAGCATGGATATCTGGTAGGCATCGGCATG
>JABMRJ010000058.1 GCA_013202745.1 Candidatus Omnitrophota bacterium | reverse complement strand
GATTAAAGGCAGAGAGAAAGAAGCGGATGTGCGTGATGTCATTGAATGGTCGACGTTCTTCTCTGTGCAGGTTTCAGCGCGCAAGATATACGAAACTGCAGTGGCGATTCGCCGTTATTTGATAGAGGCCACTCCTAAAGGTCTTTTTAAAGACCCGAATTTAAATCTACATCATACCCAATGGTGGTTGCATGCGGACCTCTCTGAGCAGGATATCGCCTGGGACCTCTTCGAAACAGTTCTCGTAGAGGGGATTCGACATAGGATGCATAGAATTATACATCCCCAGCTTGAAGAGTCAGAGTTACACAGTGAAACAATAACGAAGATAGGCACGGTTGCAGTGACGCGCGCCCCGCTCTGCGCCTTGGCGTACTATTTCAATCAGGCGCGCGGGGCAATGATGGAGTATAAAAAAGAGAAGATAAAGCCTGCTCCGGATATATTGGCAGGGTTTATTGCGCTGGCTAGAATAGGGGAAGAATTAGGCATAGATAATTTTAAGGACATAATGAGTAATGTGCGCCTAAGATCCGGCGAGGATGGTGTGCTGGGGCAGCGCGTCCAAGATTTTATTCTATCAGGCTTGACGCACCTTATCTTCTTCGAAGATTGGCTCACAGATGATATTAGGGTCATGACAGAGAAAAGCGAGAGTGAAATCAGGGAAGCAGCAGCGTTAGCATATGAAGACTATGTGGGTCTTCCTGCTGAGTTGGGCTCACTCGACGATGTAAGAATACAGGTCGATTATCTAAAGAGCATAGGCGTTCGCTTCGGGCCTAACGGATTGATCTTTCCCGGCAAAGAAGGGGGCGGTCCAAAAGGTACCACCCCAGTTACCTTACTCCTCGCCCTCCTTGCGCCGTTTATGATGGGGGCTTCACCTGTACCGGGAGCAGGGGTGTTATTGCGCGCGATAGGTATTGCTGTTTTTATTTGTATTTGTGCGCTCTTATTCTTTAAACTCGGAAGTAAAAAGAAAGGTGACTTGCATTCAGATGCACCAAAGATAATAGAAGCGCTTGAACTTATAAAAGAGTACGAACCAGAATATTACAACTTCATAATGGGAGAAAAGATCCCAATAAGGTTTGGGAAGAGCATGGTTTTATGGGTAAAACGCGCAGATGCTATATGTTATGATTATGTATTTAGAAGATCGGAGATTTTGTTACATGAAAAAATGCCCTCAGACAATACTGTTATCCTGGCAGGTATAATTGTTCACGAAGCCCATCATGCAATGACGTGGATGAAAAAGCCTATTTTGCTAAAGATTTTATTAAGCCCATTTTTCGTACCTCATGTAGTAGGGGCTGTGCAGGCGTTTGTCTATGCTGTTATATTATCATATGTCAAGGGTCCTTGGTCTTTTGTAATATTATCAATCAGTTTTATGTCAATAGCCGTGATGTCAAAGATAAGTTCAATTAAAGAGAAGGCAGCTTGTAGTAAGCAAGATGCTTTTATTAATAAAGCCCGTGCCGGTTCTCAGGGTATCGGATTGGCCACATTGTTAATCGCATCCCTCATCGCATTACCTCTCTTTGGCTTCTTGGCCTCACCGGCCGGTATGATAGCAGGGATAGGTGTTATTTTAATCTTGGTCAGCGTGGTGTGGTTACATTCTGAGCCGACAGATGATGGTAAGGGAGTTGACGAGGGTGAGGATGAAGGTGCTGAGGGTGATAAAGATACCCAAGGCGACGAAGATGGCAAAAGCGATGAAGAATTGGGGGCAGATATGAGCTCCAAATTAATTGAATATGAGTTAGGCAGAGGACTAGCAGAAGAGACAATAGGTAGAGCGGCTGCCTCTTTTGACGATCTGGTCGAATTATCTCCCTTTGTGCCTGAGATGGGATCACTTGTCGTATACAATATGGCCAAAAGCCGCGGGTATACAATGCCGCCGGAGCTGGAAGGGCTGTCCAAGATAGTTTTAATGTCACGCCGGAAACTTTCGGCCGCAATAACCGGATATATACAAAGATATTTTGAAAATAAAAACTCCGCGGATCCATCAGAAATGACCAGAGAAAAGATTTTAGAAACGCTTGTTGCCACAAGAGGGGTGAGGCGCAGCGCAGCGTTAGTATTAGGCCTGAGCGAACAGCGATTCAATGACCTTGTTGAGAGTATGGAGATAGGCGAAAGAGATAATTTCATGGTGTATATTATCAGGATAGTAAAGAAGAAAATCGCAGATATCAATAAAAAAATCGATCACGCATTCTGGCTTATATATGATGATAAGCGCGAGAGAGCGATAAAGTTCCTTAGACACGCCAAGGCCGAGAGTATCTACGTTAGAGAAGGGACTACCCATAAAGAGGGTCTCTTGCAGACAGCAGAGGGGTTATTAGCGGCCCAGATAGATAAGGCGCGGGGGTTATTGAAGGCCCAGGCAGGCGGTGAAGGAGAATCATTAGAAGACAAGATAGATGTAAAAGGGCTGATCGAGTTGTTTAGTTTGCAGGGGGAAGAAGGATTATTAGAAGACCGGATAGATGAGGCGCGTAGATTATTAAAAAGGCAAGTAAGTAAGGCACGGAAATTATCAGAAGACCATGTAGATATGGAGCCGCTAATCAGATATGCGTCTAGGTCGTGGGTGAGAGAGCTTCATTTGATAGATAAGCTGCTTGATAGGTGCTTCAAGAGGATAAAGGGGGCAGGGCAGTTTTATGAAGAAAGAAAAAAGCAGGTAAAACGGTTTAAGAAACCTGTAGAAGCCAGAAGAGAGGCCAACGGGGCCAGACAGAAGAGTGTACCCGGTGAAGAAGACTGGATTACGCCGCCTTTAGGAAAACAGCAAAAAATGGAGCAAGAAGAAGAAGAAGAAGGAAAAGATGTGCCAGAGGCCCCGGGAGGTCTTACCGAAGGAAAGATAAAAG
>JABMRJ010000057.1 GCA_013202745.1 Candidatus Omnitrophota bacterium | reverse complement strand
GGCTCAAAACATGCTAAATGACCGGCCACGAAAAGTCTTAGGCTTTTTAACACCGCACGAAGTATTCGTCAAGCTGTTGCGTTAGTAACTAGAATCTACCCTGTTGAAAATCGCAAACACAAACGCGCAATAAAGATTATGACCCCTTCAGGACAGTTTGTGATTTTCATCACAGCGAGCGAGGGGCGCGTATCCCCGAGCGAGCGGCAAGCAGAGGTGAACGGTGCGGCCCTCTTCATCATTTTATCCTGATCCTTGGATCTATGTAAAAGTACGTTATATCGGCTACCAGATTACCCATGAGGGTAAGCGCCGCGCTTATGACGAGCCCCGCCATGATGGTATTGTAATCCCTCGTAAAGACACTCTCTACCATGAGCCTTCCCATGCCCGGTATATTGAAGATCGATTCGAATATGACACTCCCGCTTATGAGCCCCGGAATCGAAAGGCCGAGCAGCGTCACCACAGGCAATAGGGCATTCCTTAATGCATGCTTGCGTATAACGACCTTCTCCGGCAAGCCCTTTGCCCTTGCAGTGCGTATATAATCCTGCTGTAATACGCCCAGCATAGATTGCCTTATGTACCGCGAAATACCGGCAAGCCCCCCTATACTCGCTACAAGGACCGGAAGGATCAGGTGGTGCGCAACGTCAAAGAACTTTCCAAGCGATGAGAAGTTCTCGAAATCTAAAGAGGTAATCCCGGAGACCGGAAACCATCCCAGCCTGACACCAAAAAAAGACATACAAAGTAGTGCCAACCAGAATGACGGGACGGCAAACCCCAGGAAGACAAATAGTGTGGTAGAGCGGTCAAAGAATGATCCTCTCTTTACAGCGCTCTTAACACCTATGGGAATAGCCAGCGCCAGTATAGTTATTATGGCAAGGAGATTGATCAATATCGTTATCGGCAGCCTCTCCTGTATCTTTTTTATAACCGGCCTTCCGTCAGTATAAGAAGTTCCGAAATCGAGGAGCACTATCCTGCGTACCCACTCTATATATTGTACATGGAGAGGTTTATCCAATCCGAAGAGCTCTTCCATCCTTGCCTGTGCCTCGAGCGATGCCTTGGGGTTAAGCTGGGTCATTATGTCTGTGGGACTGCCGGGTGCCAGGTGTATTACGGCAAACGATATTATCGTTATACCCAAAAAGACGGGTATTATATTCAGTATCCTCTTTAGTACAAAGCCAATCATCTTCTATACCTCTGTTCGGATTTTAGCGCATACCAGTCTATAAAGTTATACCCTATGCCGAGCGGTGCAACCTCAACACCCCTGAATCTTTTGTGCAGGGCGGGCAGTGCATCTGCAACATAGAGAAAGAGATACGGCTGGTCTGCGTATAGCAGCTTGTGTATCTTATGGTATGCAGCCTTTCTCATCTCTATATCGAATGTGGCGCGCCCTTCTACAAGAAGCCTGTCCACTTCCGCATTTGAGTAACTTATAAAGTTAAACTCGCCTTCTTTAGTCTTCGATGAATGCCATATATCATAACAGTCCGGGTCCCTCGACAATCCCCACCCCAATATAATGGCCTCAAATCTCTTCTTGTTGACAAATTCATTCAAGAATACCGCCCATTCCAGCACGCGTATATTGACCTTTACCCCTACCTCCTTAAGCTTGCGCTGTATTATCTCGGCCGTCATCTTGCGCATGTCATTTCCCTGGTTCGTCAGGATAGTAAACTCGAAAGTCTTCCCATCCCTGTCCAACCATCCGTCACCATCACTATCTTTCCAGCCCGCTTCCAGGAAGAGGGCCTTTGCCATCTCCGGGTCATACGCGAGAGGAGTTACCTCTTTATTATATGCCCATGACTCCGGCACGAACGGGCCGGTGCAGACCCTGCCGAGACCGAATAGGACGCCTTTTATGATCTCCTCTTTATTTACAGCGTAATTTATCGCTTCCCTTACCCTTTTATCAGCAAATCTTTTGTCCTTTAAGTTATAGGCCATAAAGGTATAACCAAACGCGGGGTAGCTAAACTTACGGAAACGCTTCTTGAAAAATTTTGTATCGGTCTGTCTCTTATACTGCAGCGGTGTAAGATTCATTGAATCTACGCCCTCTGTCTGAAGTTCCAAAAAGATCGTTGCGGGATCCGGGATGATCCTATATATATATCGGCCTATATAGGGCCTGTGTTTGAAGTAGTCGTGGTTGGAGACGAGGTCTATCCTCTCGCCGGACTTCCATCTCTTAAATATATACGGTCCTGTCCCTATAGGGTTTCTTGAAAAACCGGTCGTAAGGAGGTCTTCACCTTTCAATAGATGTTCCGGCATGATAGGCATGCCCCAGCTCGATAGGCCGGGTGAAAAGACTTCCCTGTACACTACTTTTATGGTATGATCGTCGATTATCTCGAGCGTCTTTATCTTCTTAAAATCCCCGCTATAAGGTGTAGGGACGCTGGTGTCGATAAGTTTCTCATATGTAAATTTTACATCTCTCGCCGTAAATGGCCTGCCGTCGTGCCACCTTACGTTTTTTCGCAGGTGGAATATTATGGTAAGCCCGCTATCTTCAATCTCCCAACTCTCGGCGAGATCGCCTACCAGATTTATATCCTTATCATATTTTACAAGCCCGTTAAAGATGAGGCCGACTATCTCCCCGGATGCATTATCTGACGCAAGTATAGGAATGAGTGTGCGCGCATCGCCTATTGAGGCGGTAACAAACGCATCACCAAACTCAGGGTCTATCTGCGCATATAAGGGCGCAGAAAAGAATAAAAGGACCGCCAAAATTACAAACGGTCCTTTTAACCCTATGGAATTTCTCTTACTCGCCGGTCGGAATCTCTTCCGCTTCAAGGGGTATCCCCTCTTCTTTTGGTAATTCTGCCCTGGGTTCCTGTGGTGGTATGAAACCTTTTTCTGCTGCCGGAAACATCTTCTTTATCCGCTCGAGCTCCATGAGCGACCTGGACTTGCGGCTCGAGAGGACTGCAAGGCTTAAGGAGGTTAACAGGAAGACTATGGCGCATACTGAAGTTGCCCTCTGAAGGAATGTGGATGCGCTCGTTCCGAAGATCGTTGAACTTGAGCTTGACGATCCGAATGATTCGCTCAATCCCCCTCCGCGGCCCGACTGCAGGAGTATGACAAGAATTAGCACCAGACACGAAATCACATGTATTGTAATCAGGAGTATATACATCTTTTCCCCTCTCTATTTAAGTTTACTCGCCTTCTTGATCATGGAAGAGAAGCTATCTAGCTTCAGGCTGGCGCCTCCTACAAGCGCGCCGTCTATATTCTCTTTGCCCAGCAGCCCCTCTACATTATCGGGTGTTACGCTGCCGCCGTACTGTATCCGTATCGCAGAAGCTGTCGCTTCATCATATAATTTTGTAAGTAATCCTCTTATAAAGGCATGGACTTCTTCGGCCTGTTCCGGGGTGGCTGTCTTGCCCGTACCTATCGCCCATACAGGTTCATAGGCTATAGTCGTCTTCAAGATATCCTCTTTTGAAATCCCCTTTAATGAATTCTCCACGTGGTCCTTTATTACATCGAATGTCTTCTTCGCTTCCCGTTCTTCCAGTCTCTCACCGACACAGACTATCGGAAGAAGGCCTGTCTTAAGGGCCGATTTAAGCTTCTTGTTTACCGTTTCATTCGTCTCTGCGAAGTGCTTTCGTCTTTCAGAATGGCCGATGATTACATATTTGCACCCGGCATCCTTTAGCATACCCGCTGAAATCTCACCTGTATATGCGCCCTTCTCTTCCCAGAATAGATCCTGGCCGCCAAGATCAATATTGGAGTCCACTACAACCTCACCCACTTCACTCAACGCCGTAAAAGGGGTGCATATAACTATGTCGAGGCTCTCTATATCGTAAAGTTCTCTCTTGATGCCGTTTGCAAGTTCTATGGCATCGACGATCGTCTTATTCATCTTCCAGTTACCGGCTATTATAAACCTTCTCATAGGCCTATCCCTCTATTTGTCGTTTAATGCGGCAACCCCGGGCAACACCTTTCCTTCAAGATATTCGAGTGATGCGCCGCCGCCTGTCGAGATATGTGACATCTTGTCCTGGAGACCCAAATTCATGATGGCCGCTGCAGTATCGCCGCCGCCTATCACTGTGGTAGCCTTGGAGCCGGCAAGAAATCTTGCTATCTCCCTCGTTCCGTTTGAAAACTTATCCATCTCAAAGAAACCGACCGGGCCGTTCCATACTACGGTCTTGGCCCCTTTTAGTATCTCCTTAAACTTATCTATAGTCTTGGTACCTATATCAAGCCCTATCAATCCATCCGGTATCTCTCTTCCCACTTCCTTTGTATTAGCATCATTTGCCAGCTTATCAGCAACTATATGATCTATCGGAAGGACGAGATTGACATTCTTCTTCCGCGCATTCTCCAATATACTCTTTGCAAGGTCCAGCTTATCCGATTCGAGCTTGGAACCGCCTACACCGATACCCTGCGATTTGAGGAATGTGTACGCCATGGCGCCGCCTATAAGTATGGTATCGACATTATCCATAAGCCTTTCAAATACCTGGATCTTGTCAGATACCTTTGCGCCGCCGAGTATGGCAATATAAGGCTTCTCCGGATTCTGAATGAGCCTTTCAAAATATTCTATCTCCTTCTCAACGAGAAAACCCGATGCAGCAGGAAGGAATTTGGTTACCCCTTCCGTAGAGGCATGGGCCCTATGGCATGTACCGAATGCGTCATTTACGTAGATATCACCCAAAGATGCGAGCTCTTTAGCGAATGATGGATCGTTCTTAGTCTCCTCTTTATGGAAGCGGAGGTTTTCAAGCAGGATTACGTCTCCCGGCTTGATTGCACTCACGGCCTCTTTTACGCCGCTGCCTATGCAGTCATTGAGCCTCTTTACGTCTTTTTTAAGAAGCTTGCTGAGCCTATCCGCAACGGGTGTAAGGCGCAACTCTTCTTTTACCTCACCCTTGGGCCTGCCGAGATGACTCATGAGTATGACAGAGCCCCCTCCATCAAGCACATATTTCACAGTAGGCAATGCTGCCCTGATGCGCGTATCGTCCGTTATATTAAGTTTATCATCAAGCGGGACATTGAAATCTGCGCGTATGAGGACGCGTTTTCCCTTTAAATCAAAATCTCTTACGGACTTTTTCTTTAACATCTCCGGACCTTATCCCTACAGACCCTTCTTGGCAATATACTCTATTAAGTCTATTACCCTGCTTGAGTAACCCCACTCGTTGTCGTACCAGCCGAGGACCTTGACGAGTTTTTTATTTACTACATAGGTCGATAACGCATCTACTATACAGGAGTTCGGGTTGCCATTGAAGTCTTTTGACACGAGCTCTTCCTCACAATACTCCATTATGCCTTTAAGCTCCCCTAATGCCGCCGTCTCCAGCGCCTTGTTTATTTCCTCTTTCGTAGTAGCGCGCTCCACTTCGCAGACGAGGTCTACGAGCGAGACGTTTGGTGTCGGGACCCTTATCGCTAGTCCGTCTATCTTACCCTTTAATTGAGGAAGGACCAATCCCACCGCCTTTGCTGCGCCGGTAGTTGTGGGTATCATAGAGAGGGCCGCTGCGCGCGCCCTTCTTAAATCTTTGTGCGGAAGATCCAGTATCTTCTGGTCGTTTGTATATGAGTGTATCGTCGTCATCATGCCATGGACTATACCGAAGTTGTCCATTATGACCTTAGCCATAGGTGCGAGGCAGTTTGTGGTGCATGATGCGTTGGATATGATGTTGTGCTTCTTGGGGTCATACATCCCTTCGTTTACGCCAAGAACGATCGTGATATCTTCGTTCTTTGCCGGTGCAGAGATTATGACCTTCTTGGCGCCCGCCTTTATATGCAACTCTGCCTTCTCTTTTTCCCTGAATATTCCTGTCGACTCTACCACTATATCCGCGCCGAGTGATTTCCAAGGAATCTCTGCAGGACTCTTATAGGTCATGACCTTTACCTCTTTGCCGTCGACTATTACCGCGTCATCTTTGGCCTCTACCTTGGCACTTAACTTTCCAAGTATAGAATCGTACTTCAACAGATGCGCCAGCACTTTCGTCGGAACCGGCAGGTCGTTTACCCCTACAAACTCTATTGAATCGTTCTTGTATCCAGCTCTTAATACATTTCTTCCTATCCTTCCAAATCCATTAATACCTACTCTTATCTTCATCTTATTACTTCCTCCTTACTTTACGTTTATCAGATTCTTTGACACTTCTTCGGGCGCAACCGGATTTATATAAAAACCGCTGCCCCATTCAAACCCAGCTACCGTAACCAGCTTTGGGATAATCTCAATATGCCAGTGATAATCTTCTCTTTCGTGACCGTTAATAGGCGAGGTATGTATTATATAGTTATAAGGCGGGTCGTTCAAGAGCTTTTTTAGTTTATGGAGCGCATCTCTGAGTATCACGCCCAGAGGCCTTACGCTCTCCTTCTCTAAATGGCTGAAGTCTGAAGAATGCTTCTTGGGTATTATCCACAATTCATAAGGGAACCTCGATACAAAAGGCGCAAAGCAGACAAAATACTTATTTTCGCAGACGATACGCTCTTTGTCATCAAGCTCCTGCCTTATGAGGTCGCAGAATACACACCTCTCCTTATATTCATAATATTTACCCGCGCTCTTGATCTCTTCATTTACCCTCTTGGGCACAATCGGCAGGGCAATGATCTGTGAATGGGGATGCTCCAATGATGCACCGGCCGCCTTTCCGTAATTCCGGAAGATCAGTATGTATTTAAATCTCGGGTCACGCCTTAGATCTATGGACCTGCCCAGGTAAGCCCATATGACCTCTTCGGCCTGTTTATCATCTACATCGGAGAGCTCTTTACAATGGTCGGGTGAATCTATGATAACCTCGTGCGCGCCGATGCCGTTCATCTTGTCGAATACACCTATACCCTCTTTATTAAGCTCTCCCTCTAACATAAGGGCTGGATATTTATTAGGTACCACCCTTATCCACCAACCGGGTGAGTTTGCCGCGCCTATCCTCCTGTGGGCGATTATCTCCGGAGGGGTCATCTTCTCATTCTCAGGACAGAAGGGGCAATTCTTGGCGCCTTTCTTCTTCGGCTTTTCCAGATTGAATTCATTGGGCGGGGTAGACTTCTCGGTATTTACTATTATCCATCTTCCCGTTATGGGATCTTTTCTTAACTGACTCATTTTACTTCCTTCAATGCCTTACAGGCATCTTCGGGCGGCATGGGGTTTATATAGAAACCGCTGCCCCATTCGAACCCGGCTACCTGGGTAAGCCTGGGCATTATCTCGATATGCCAATGGAAATCCTGCTCTATAGTCTCCCAGTAGTTCTTCTTATGACTCCGCCTAAAAGGCGCTGTATGCAATATTACATTAAATGGAAAGTTTCCGAGCACCTTATTCATCTTGGAAAAGAGGCCTTTATAAATACGGCCGAAGTCCTTTATATTAAGACCGGGCGTCTTGTCAAAATCGCATGAATGCTTGAGGGGCATGATCCATGTCTCGAATGGAAAACGTGAACAGAAAGGCGTTATCGCTATAAGACCTCCTTCTTTACATATGACCCTCTTATCCTCCTTAAGCTCCTGCTTAATCATATCGCATATGACGCACCTGTCCCTGTAATCAAAGTAGCGCTTAGAGCCGGTCAGCTCTTCTTTGACTCTCTTGGGTGTAACGGGGGTGGCTATAAGCTGGATATGTAGGTGTCCTGTGTTGCCGCCGCCTGCTATCTTGCCATGATTGGCAAACATGAGCACATACTTAAGTCTCTCATCCTGCCTCAGCTGGCTTATGCGTTTTATGACAGCCTCGATTACCTTGCCTATCTGGGCTTCATCTATATCGTGGATGTTTCCTGTATGTTTGGGCGTCATTATGACCATCTCATGTGTACCTATACCATTCATGAGGTCATATAGCCCTTTTCCATGTCTGTCAAGGTCGCCTTTTGGCTTAAGAAAACCCGATATGCTGGGTACTATTCTTACATCCCAGCCCGGCCCATTGGGCTTTGTGCCCGGCTTCCTGAGGGCCATAACTTCAGGCGGAGTCTGAGACTCATTGCCTTCACAATAAGGACAGGGTTTAAGCGACGGCTCATCCGCTTCTATCTTGAAGTCGCTTGGGCGTTTAGCCCTCTCTGTCGCTATAATTACCCATCTGCCTATTACAGGATCTCTTCTTAATTCTGGCATTCATTTACTCCTAACAGTCAAAAAATTATAGCAGAAAACGGCCTATATGTATAGAAAAAAATGCACTTTAATTAAATCTATCCCCTGCCGCAAGCTTATGCCCGCGCAAAAATGCGTCAGCCGTAAGCCTTTTTCCGCCTTCAAGTTGGAGAATCTTTATTACAAGAGACTCTTTACATGTAGCCACGATTATGCCTTCTTTATCAGCCTTCATAATAGTGCCCCCGGATACGCCTTTCGTATCTACATCCTTAATATCGCTCGCCCATATCTTAATAAGCCTCTTCTTCCAGTGCGTATATGCACAAGGCCATGGCAGGAGCCCCCTAACATGGTTTTGTATACTGCGCGCATCCAAAGACCAGTCTATTAGGCCGTCCTCTTTCCTTAGCTTACTCGCATACGTCGCATCGTTCGCATCCTGCCTTGTAAATCTTACCTTCCCTTTTTCGACAAGGTCTATCGTCTCTACAAGCAACTCTGCCCCTATCTCGGATAGTCTCTTATCCAGGGTCTCGCTCGTATCGGTATCTTTGATCTCGACTTCCCTTTGCTCTATTATATCCCCTCCATCCATAGCCGCGTTCATCTTCATCGTAGTGACGCCGGTTATTGTATCACCGCTGATAACCGCATAATTGATAGGCGCCGCGCCTCTGTACTTAGGAAGAAGTGATGCGTGGAGGTTTATACAAAATTTCTTGGGGATGTTGAGGATATTCTTTTTCAATATCTGCCCGAACGAGACGACTACAAATAGATCTGCCTTGTAGCTCTTTAAGGTCTTTACCATATCAACGGATGATACATTGTCCGACTGGTGCACAGGCATATCTTTACCATTAAGTGCCTCTTTGACAGGAGGCGGTGTGACCTTAAGCCTTCTGCCGCTCCTTCTGTCGGGCTGGGTTACGACCGCAAGTAACTCGTGATTTGATTTCATGATTCTTTTTAGTGAAGCTACTGCAAATTCCGATGTTCCGAAAAATATAATCTTCATCTTAATACTCCTTAAACTGAAATGGGATCTACGTCTACTGCTATCGATACGCCGGATGGTTTCCTTAAACTCGAGAGGAGGGTCTTGAGGCGCCGCGAAGACTCCTCTGACTCCTTCGTCTTAAGGATTATATTCCACCTGTACTGATTACGGATCTTTGATATGACAGCTGGCGCAGGCCCGAGTATCTCATCTGACCCTACCCGCTTCTTTAACGTCCCCGCAAGATCCTTCGACACCTTTATGACCCTCTCCGCCTTTCTCGATTTGAGCGTAATCCTTATGATATTCGTAAAAGGCGGGAGGTTGAGCTCCTTCCTGTAGGAGATCTCCCTTTTATAAAAGGCCCCGTAATCATGTTTCGATGCAGTCGTTATCGCGTAATGCTCGGGTGCATACGTCTGTATTATGACCTCGCCGCCCTCTTTTCCCCTTCCTGCACGGCCGGCAACCTGCGTAAGGAGGTTGAATGTCCTCTCTGACGCCCTGAAGTCGGGAAGGTTTAATGTCGTATCGGCGGATACGACGCCCACCAGTGTAACCTTTGGAAAGTCCAACCCCTTGGCTATCATCTGCGTACCTACAAGTATATTGATATTATGCCTCTTGAATCTCCCGAGGATCTTATCGTGTGATCCGCGCTTTCTTGTGGTGTCTGTATCCATGCGGTCCGACCGCCCCTCTGGAAAATAGCGATGGAGCTCGCTCTCCACTCTCTCGGTCCCCATGCCGAAGTATTTCACATAAGATCCTCTGCACTTCGGGCAGATATTCGGCGGGTCTACGCTCCAGTTGCAGTAGTGGCATATAAGTTTCTTCTTAGAGTAATGGTAGACTAAAACGGAGTCGCACCTTTTGCACCGCTCTACGTTCCCGCAGCTCTTGCAGTTTATGAATGTCGAGAAACCGCGCCTGTTTAAAAAGAGCATCGCCTGCTGCTTCCTTGCTATAACCCTCTCTATGCTCTCGCGAAGCGGCCTTGAAAATACAGTGGCGTAATGCCTTTTGTAAAGCTCTCGTCTCATATCTATTATCTTTACCTTGGGAAGATCTATGTCCTTCATCCTCTCTGTCAATTCAATCAGCCTGTATTCTCCTTTTAAGGCCTTATGGTAAGATTCCAGTGACGGCGTAGCGGTCCCCAATATTACGGTGCTATGCGTCAATTCTGCCCTCTTTATTGCGACCTCTCTGGCATGATACCTGGGGACATTCTCCTGTTTATATGAGGTCTCGTGCTCTTCATCTACTATCACAAGGCCCAGATCCTTAACAGGTGAAAATATGGCCGAACGCGCACCGACTACAATACGCGCCTCGCCATCCCTTATCCTCTTATATTCGTGGAATCTTTTAGAGCCTACGAGGCCGCTGTGCATGACAGCTACGTTGTCACCAAATCTCGACTTAAACCTCTCTACGGTCTGGGGCGTCAATGATATCTCGGGAACAAGGACTATGCTCGATTTATTTTCTTTGAGCATATGGCTTATGGCCTGCATATAAACTTCTGTCTTTCCGCTGGCAGTGATACCATGCAGTAAAAATACTGAAAATTGCCCGGCATCCAGTGAGGAGTATATAGCCTTCAGGGCCTTACCCTGTTGGGCGGTAGGTTCCAGCTTATCAGAGATCTTTGGTGCCTTCTTCTTAACGGCTGCCTTAGATCTTATCGAGGTCTTTCCCTTCTTCAGTACCCCTGGTATGACCGCATCTATAGCTTCACCCCAAGAACATACGTAATAATTGGATACCCACCTTGCAAGGCGGAGTAGTTCTTCTGATATTATGGGGGCCTCATCTATAATGGACTCTATGGATTTTAAGCCCTTTACATCTACCTTGTCAGGGAGATCGACAACATATCCCACTACCCTGCGCTGCCCAAAAGGCACCCATACCCTCTTACCTATATATATAGCGCCTTCAGCGCTTTTAGGCACAGAGTAAGTAAATGCCTTCTCTATCGGTATCCTTATTACTACGGAAGCATACTTCATCACAATCCTAATAGGGCCATGATCTTCTTTAAATCATTCCACGCAAGTCTTTTGTCGCCGGGGTTTCTTAAGAGGTATGCCGGATGGTAAGTGGGCATAAGTTTTATGCCGCGATAGGCATGAAACTCTCCTCTAAGGCGGCCTATCGGGACTTCTGTCTTGAGGAGCGCTTGTGAAGCTATCTTTCCCAGCGTACATATGACTTCCGGCTTTATAGTATCTATCTGCCCGGCAAGGTATCCTTCGCAGGCGATCATCTCTGCGGGGAGGGGATTTCTGTTATCGGGAGGCCTGCACTTAACGACGTTTGCGATATAGACATCTTTGCGCTCAAGACCCATCGCCTCTATCATCTTGGTTAAGAGCTTGCCTGCCCTTCCCACAAACGGCAGCCCCTGCATATCCTCCTCGTAGCCGGGCCCTTCACCGACAAACATGAGCCTTGCCCTGGGATTGCCCACGCCAAAGACGGCGTTGTTACGCCTTTTATGCAGCTGGCATTTTTTACAGGATAAGACATCCATCTCAAGTGATTCTAAGTTTGATGCACCGGAAGGGCCGGACCCCTTTTTTGCAGGATTGGGCTTCTCAGGCATAAGAAACTCTGTAATGCCGAATCCCTTCTCTACCTCAATAACGGATTTGAGGGTCTTGATGATATCAGATAATTCTCTATCCATGATCTACTCCGAATTGATTGCTAATTTAGCTATCTCTAAAGCAGCATCAGGCCGCTTAACCGATGCTATTTTCTTGTGAAGTCCCGTTTTAAAGTCTTTGTCTTCGTAAATCCTCTTCACTATAGAAGGGGCATCCTTAACAGAATCTGCGCCTATTACGACACCGCTCTCTTTCAATATATTGAAATTCCTGCTCTCCTGCCCGGGTATAGGCGCTAAGCCTATCATAGGCAAGTCTTTTGAGAGGGCCTCTGATGACATCAAGCCTCCTGTCTTTGTGACTATAACGTCTGAGGCCTCCATCAGCTCATCCATATTATCTATGAAACCGTATGCCTTTACAGGTACACCAAGGGATCCCTTAAGCCCCTCTATCTCGTCAAGCAGAGCTCTATTCTTTCCGCATACGACAAGAAGTTGGACGGGTATCGATATACCTTTGAATGATTTAACGAGTTCGCTTATGGGGCCTACGCCGAACCCGCCGCTCCCTATCAATACGGTAAAGAGGGTCTTCTCTATGCCAAGGGCACCCCTAAGCCTCTCTCTGCCTTTAGTCTTGGAGAATACGGGGTCTATCGGTATGCCGCATATCTTTATCTTCTTATCAGGGATATTATATTTTAACCTCAGATCGCTCTTAGTCTTTTCATGCGCCACTACGTAAAGATCTGTAGCATCTGATACCCAAAAAGAGTGGAGCCTGTAGTCTGTCACCACATTGATCAAGCGGCCTCTTATCTTTGACTTGCCTTCCATAGAGATGACATCCGGAGGTAGGAAATGTGTCGTGATGATGACATCATAGTCCTTTTCCCGCAAGAAACGGGCCAAGGGCCTTGTATTTATCCAATTTGTAATGTGCCTTATCCAGGACAAGAGCGCGTAGACTATTCTGTTGTCGAGAATGTAATACGCATAGCCCCATATAACGGGTATGCGTGTCACCATGAGTATATAAGACCCGGGATAGGAGATCTTGAAAAATTTATTTGTGTAGTCGAGTGAGTCTATTATATCTACTTCTGCACCTGATGCGATCTCATCAAATGCCCTCTTTATTGCAAATGCCGCCTTCTTGTGGCCGGCCCCTGCGGTAGTATATATTATGAGTATCCGCTTCTTAGGCATCTTTACCCTCACCCTCCAGCAGCCAGTCAACGGCTTCTGACAGATCCTTCTTTATATAATCCGGTTTATATTTCCACGCCTTCACATCCTCAAGTTTCGATTTACCACATAAAAGGAGTATAGTCTTACACCCTACCTTCTTGCCGGCCTCTACATCCATTGAGCCGTCTCCTATAAAGAATGTCTCATTAAAATCGAGCTTCATGGCCTTTGTGGCCATCTCGAATAGACCGGTCTTCGGCTTTCTGCAGTTGCACCCGTCATCGGTCTTATGGTGGCAGTAATGGGTTGAGCGTATCCGCCCTCCGGATGCGGTAATCTCTTTTAGCATCTTCTCATTTATGGCTTTGAGGGCCTCTGTGTTATAGTACCCCCTGCTTATACCGGCCTGATTCGAAAGGACAATGATCTCATACCCGGCATCCGTCAGCTTCTTTATCGCCTCTTTCGCGCCCGGTAGAAAATGAAAATCCCCGGGACACGTCACATAACTATGCTTCGTCCATCCCGCCGGGTCCTTATTTATCACTCCGTCTCTGTCTAAAAATATTATCTTCATTGTCCTACCTTCTTAAGAGGCCTGGGGTGCTTGCCTCCGCTTGTCGTTCGCTCGGGGACCGCGCCCCTCGCTCACTGTGGGAAAATTGCGAACGTGTCCTAAAAAAGGTCATAATCCTTATGGCGCGTTTGTGTTCGCAATTTTTAACAGGGTAGATTCTAGTTACTTACGCAACAGCTTGACGAATACTTCGTGCGGTGTTAAAAAGCCTAAG
>JABMRJ010000056.1 GCA_013202745.1 Candidatus Omnitrophota bacterium | reverse complement strand
TTAGCGATGTTATTCTTATACGCCCCACTGGGCGGGTGGTTATTAGGCGTAAATAAGATGCCTATACCATGGCAGACGATAGTCTTGTCAGTTATTATCTATGTAGGGCTGCCGCTTTTTCTGGGGTACCATTCACGCAAGGCAATAATCAAAAGAAAAGGATTTAAATGGTTTGAGGAGAGATTCCTCCATTGCCTGACCCCGGTATCTATAGGGGCGCTGCTCATTACGCTCATTCTCCTCTTTTCATTTAAGGGGGAGCTCATAATTAAGCACCCGCAAACCATACTGCTTATAGCGATACCGCTCTTCATACAGACCTGCTTTATATTCATCCTCACATATGCAGCGGCGAGATGGCTTAAATTGCCATACAGGGATGCTGCACCATCTGCGCTTATCGGCGCAAGCAACCATTTTGAGGTCGCAATAGCGACCTCTGTAATGCTTTTTGGTCTATCATCAGGGGCTTCATTAGCAACAGTAGTGGGTGTCTTAATTGAAGTACCGGTTATGCTTATGCTGGTGAGGGTATGTTTGCGAACAAAACATATATTTGGTACGAAGTTAGACATTCACTTGAAATAATAGAAGGGTAGAGGCATGATTGATATCGGCTTTTATATGAAAATATTTGAATTAAAAAAACGATTAATGAATGAGGAGCGGTTTGATAAACAATCTATTGCCGATCAATTTGACAAACTTCGCAGTAAAGGTCCCGTAATATACAATATCGAGACAACTAATCTTTGCAATATGAGATGTAAGATGTGCCCGAGAACTACGATGATGACCAGAAAGATAGAGGCATTGGATGTAGATACTTTTAAAAGAATAGTTGATCAAATAAAACCATTTACAAAAGAAGAGTGGGCAGCATGGCAGAATTTTGTTGAAGAAAAATACAGCATAGATAGAAATGATATGAGCGAAAATCATTTCTTTTTGCATATAATTCCAAAGGTAATCGTCCTTCATGGTTATGGTGCCCCTCTTTTGGATCTTCATATGGCTGAGAGAGTCAGTATATTGACTGAAAGAGGAATCCCCTCATATTTTAGCTGTAACCCTGCTAATATTAATATTGAAAAAACGTTAGAATTATTCAAAAAGGGACTGGATTACATAAAATTCTCAATCGAAAGCGTCGATAATGTTATTCATAAATACATCAGGGGGAAGGCTTCTAATTTTACAGAGGGCTACAAAAAAATACTTGAATTACTGGAACATAAGAAAAAACATAAGTACAAAGTTATAATTGTTATCACGATGCTGAACCTAGAGCAGCCAGGTCAAAAGAAAGAATATAAAAGACTCATTGAGGCATTTAAAGATTTGGATGCATATATTTACCTTAAAAGCCAGGATCAGCAATGGTATGAAACAAAGAAAGAAGCAACCCAATCAATACACTGGACAGAGTTCTGCCAATTTCCATGGTCTTCCATGACCATAAAATCTAATGGTGAAGCAGCTATGTGCGTTGAAGATTTTAATAATGAGATTATTTTGGGGGATGCGAGGAAAGAATCATTATATGCTATTTGGAACGGCGAAAAATATAAGAGGTTTAGAGAAGATCAGTTTAACGTTAAAAGAGGGATTAAATGCGCTGAGCAGTGTGATATGAAACTCATTGGTGAATATTGGAGGTGACAACATGAAAGTTAATTTTTCCGATCTAAAGAATAAAGTTGTTGTAATAGCGGGCGCTACTGGGTTAATTGGAAAAGAATTGTCAGAAGGATTTGTAGAGCAAGGCTCGATTGTTATACTCTCTTCAAGGAATACAAAAAAAGGAAAACAGCTAAAAAATAAACTAAACAAACTGAAGGATGGAAAAGTATTTTATCATCCTGTGGATATAAGCTCTGAAGTTAGCGTTAAGGCCCTTATAAAATTTACACTCAAAACCTTTAAAAAAATCGATATTTTTGTAAACTGCAGTTGGCCAAAAACGAAAGGCCGGTTAAAAAACGTGGATGAAATACCTTTCAAGTCCGTTAAAGAAGATCTATTGAGTCATCTTGGTGGATATTTTCTTTGTACACAAAAGATGGCATTACAGATGAAAAAACAAAGATCAGGAGTAATATTGAATTTTAGTTCAATTTACGGTATTGTAGGGCCGAATTTCTCTATATACAATAGTACCAAAATAACCTGTCCCCCTGCTTACCCCTTGATAAAAGGGGGCATAATTAGCATGACGAAGTACTTTGCCACCTACTTTGCCAAGTATAACATAAGAATTAATTGCATCTGCCCCGGTGGTGTTTTTAATAAGCACGACAAGGTATTTGTTAAAAATTATTCCAAATTGACTCCTTTGGGTAGAATGGCTAGATCAAATGAGATAGTGAGCGGGGCTTTATTTTTGTCGTCAGAGGCTTCTTCATATGTTACGGGTGATTGCTTAATGATCGATGGAGGCTGGACAGCGTGGTAACACCGAACTATTGAGAGCCTATATAAAAGAACGGAAGCAAAATGACAACTGGCAGAGATAGAAAGACTTATGCAATATTCTCAATATTCTAACCTGGTTAGATTTGCCAGGTTAAGCAGATGAACTATGCGGACTAAGTAGTTTATATAACTATAAGAAAGTAAATAAGTTATGAAAAATAAATCCAGTGTGTACATCCGTACCTTCGGCTGTCAGATGAATGAGAGGGACTCGGAGTTTGTGACGGGTATACTTCTTGAGAAGGGGTTTTGCCTGGCAGACTCACCGGATAAGGCGGATGTTGTCATATATAATAGCTGCTCTGTCAGGAAGCATGCCGAAGACAGGATGATAAGCAATATGGGCCAGCTTAAGAAGATTAAGAAAGATAACCCCGATATTATTATGGGTATAATGGGCTGCACTGCAGAGCATCGCGGTAAGGGGCTCTTTAACAGTTTGCCGCATCTTGATTTTGTATGCGGGACCGGTAATATTGGTACAATACCGGATATCATAAAAAAGATTATCAAAAAGCGCGAAAAAGAGCTGCATGTGGGTAAGCTTTCAGGCCACCTGCCGGAGGCCAATCCCCGCCACAGAAACGACAAGAGAAGCGCCTACGTCTCCATAAGCAGGGGGTGCAATAATTACTGCACATATTGCATAGTCCCTTATGTAAGGGGGAATGAGCGCTCACGAAGGCCGGATGATATTATAAAAGAGGTGGAGGATCTCCTCGTGAGGGGGTATGTAAATATCACACTCCTGGGCCAGAATGTAAATTCATACGGAAAGGACCTTGAGGGTAATATCAATTTTGTAAAACTCCTCAGGGCAATGGACGCTTTAAACGGTAAGAAGAATATAAAATTTATGACGAGCCATCCTAAGGATGCATCGATAGAATTATTTGAGACGATGGGTGAGCTGAAAGGCATTTCCAAGCATCTGCACCTGCCCGCGCAGTCCGGATCCGATAAGATACTGCTTAATATGAATAGGCGATACGACTCCAAATATTATCTGAGCAAGATAAAGCATTTCAGAAAGATAGTCCCCGATCACATGCTTACTACGGATGTCATAGTAGGTTTTCCGGGTGAGACAGAGAAGGATTTCGAGGCCACGAAGAGCCTGCTTAAACAGGTAAGGTTCAATGCCGCTTATATATTTAAGTATTCTCCGCGCCCTCCGGCCCCTTCATCTAAGATGGAAGATGATGTTCCGAGGGAAGTAAAAGAGAAGCGCCACAGGGAACTTCTGGTTCTACAGAAATCAATATCGAAAAATAAGAGGATATTATATGATTAACGGAAAGAAGGTAGTCGTAATTATGCCCGCATACAATGCGGAGAAGACCTTAGAGAAGACATATTCGGATATACCGAAAGGTGCTGTCGATGAGGTTATAGTAGTTGACGATAAGAGCAATGATAATACTGTAGGTGTAGCTAAGCGCCTAGGCCTTACAATCTTTACGCATGATGAAAATAAGGGATACGGCGCCAATCAAAAGACCTGTTATAAGAAAGCCCTCGAGAGCGAGGCGGATATAATCATAATGATACATCCCGATTATCAGTATACTCCGAAATTGATACCGGCCATGATTTCACTTCTAGAGTCGGGCGAGTACGATATTGTCCTGGGATCACGCATCCTTGCCCAGAATGCCATAAAGGGCGGTATGCCTGTGTATAAGTATATTGCAAACAGATTTCTTACGCTGTATGATAATATCATGCTTAACCAAAAACTTTCCGAGTACCATACAGGCCTTCGCGCATTCAGCCGTAAGGTATTGGAGACGTTGCCCCTCCTTGAGAATTCAGATGATTTTGTCTTCGATAACCAGATACTCGTCCAGGCCGTATATTTCGGGTTCAGGATAGGTGAGATAGCCTGTCCTGCGAAGTATGCCAATGATTCATCATCCATAAATTTTACACGCAGCACTGTATACGGGTTAAATGTGCTAAAGACAGGATTACAGTATGTCGCCCAGAAGGGCGGTATATTCCAATCCAATATATTTAAAAAAGACGGGAAGAAGCTCTTATGAAAAGATGCTCTGCCATACTGTTGATTTTTTTCTTAAGCCTTTTTCTTATAGCTAATGATGCGCACGCTATAAATAAAAAGCTGGAGCTTGCAGAGAGGTTGTATCTGCAGGACGATTACAGGGCAGCGGCCTACGAATGCGACAGGCTCTTCTCCGGGCATAAGAAAGCAGCGTTTAAGTGCGAAATAGCTTATCTCGGGGGATTAAGTTATCTTAAATTGGATGAGTTTGTGAAGGCTAAGAAGTATTTTGAATACGTAATCGATATTTCCAAAGACGAGATCATAGTAAGGGAGGCGGGCAGCGCACTCGGGTATATACAAGAAAAGAGCCCTTCTATCAAAGAGCCACAGTTTTATTGTGCGCAGGTAGGGAGTTTTAAGAGTAAGAGAAACGCAGATAGATTGTACAAAAAATTCAAGAGAAGAAAATATACGGTCCGCATAGAAGAAAAGCAGTCAGGCAGGGTCACTATCTATAAGGTGAAGATAGGGAAGTTTAAAACGCGTAAAGAAGCTGTAGTATTTGCCGGAAAATTGAAAAGAATAGGATACCAGGCAGCTATAACGGCATATTAGAGATGAAGGATAAGGTCATAACGATAGCCGGCCCTACGGCCGTTGGCAAGACAGAGTTTGCAATAAGACTTGCAAAGAGGATAGGCGGGGAGATAATCTCCGCCGATTCTATGCAGGCCTACCGCTCTATGGATATAGTGAGCCAGAAGCCTACGCCGAAACAAAGACGGGCAGTCCCCCACCACTTGATAGATATGCTCGATCCCGGCGAGGAATATAGCGCAGCAGAATTTGCAAAGAGGGCGAGCGCCTTAATAGAAGATATTATAAAAAAGAGCAGGATACCTCTTATAGTGGGTGGGAGCGGATTATATATAAAGGCTTTGATAGGCGGCCTCTTTCCATCGCCTAAGAAGGATACGGATCTGCGAAGGCGCTTGGAGGCAGAAGCAAAAAGATTCGGAAAGGGCCGATTGCATGAGAAGTTAAAGGCGGTAGACCCTGCCGCAGCAGATAGTATCCACCCCAATGATCTTAGGCGCATCGTAAGGGCCCTCGAGGTATACCATTTAACAGGGTTTCCCATCTCCCAGCAGAAGAAAAAGGCCGAAGGTATACAGAAGCGGTTTAATGTGAAGAGATTCGGGCTGATAAGGCCCAGGGATATAATCTACAAAAGGATAGAAGAGAGGGTCGAGGAGATGTTTGCTGCGGGGCTTGTAAAAGAGGTGCAGAGAATAAAGAAAGGCAAGATGAGCATTACGGCCTCGGCATCTGTAGGATACAAAGAGGTGTCGGGTTATCTGGCCGGGGAGTATTCGCTCAGAGAGGCAAAAGGGCTCCTTAAAAAGAATACGAGACATCTTGCAAAGAAGCAGCTTACGTGGTTTAGGGCGGATAAAGATATAGCCTGGATAGATATAGAAAAGATCTCCAGTAAAGACGCGATAGAACAAATAGTAAAGGATATATCAGGATAATATGGAGAGAGCAGTCGGTGTAATAATAATTACAGAAAAGATAAAGAAGGATAATTGGAGCGCAGGAGACATATCCGGTGAGTTTTCTGAACTTGTGCGCTCTGCCAGGGTCAAGCTTGCCGAGACGGTGGTCTGCAATATAAAAGAGATATCCTCGTCCCTATTTCTCGGTAAGGGTAAGATCGATGAGATACGCCTCATTGCAGAGGAGCAAGATGCCGATGTCATAATATTCAGTGAAGACCTAAACGGAACGCAGCAGAGAAATATTGAAGAGATAGTAGGCATCAAGACTATAGACAGGACGCAGCTCATACTCGATATATTTGCAAGGCGCGCTAAATCAGGCGAAGGGAAGATACAGGTAGAGCTTGCTCAATTGGAGTATCTCTTACCGCGTCTCTCCGGCGATGGTGTAATGCTTTCAAGGCTGGGAGGCGGCATAGGGACGAGAGGGCCCGGAGAGCAGAAGCTCGAAGTCGACAGGAGACGCATAAGGTCGAAGGTGGCGAGGCTGAAGAAAGATTTAGATAGTGTCGCAAAGCAGAGGTCTATGAGGAGAAAAAAGAGAGACAGGTTCTCCGTCCTCAATATAGCGCTTGTCGGTTATACAAACTCCGGAAAATCGACACTCCTTAATGCGCTTACAGGTGCCGGTATCCAGACCGATAATATGCCCTTTAGCACATTGGATCCGACTATCAGGAAGTACACCCTGCCGAATAATCAAAGCGTACTCTTTACAGATACCGTAGGGTTTATCTATAAATTACCCCATAGCCTGGTGGAGGCATTTAAGGCGACTTTAGAGGAGGTCGTGGAGGCAGACCTCATCGTACACCTTCTCGATGCAGGCCATCCAAAGGTGCGCGAGCAGCGAGATGCTACCTATGTTGTCCTGGATGAGCTTAAGATAAAGGATAAGCCTATCATCACCGTACTGAACAAAGAGGATAAGATTGATGACGTTTTTTTAAAAAGAAGACTGCTCAAGGATTTTAAGGATAGCCTCCTCATCTCTGCGCTGAATAAGACAAACATAGATGAACTTATTGACAGGATAATGTCGCACCTTGGAGGGCTTACGACGTTTGTGCGGATTGATTTACCTGCAGATAATATGCGGTTATTACACCTTATATATAAACATGGTGTAGTGAAAAAGAGGATAGATAAAGGTACAAGCGTTTATATAGAAGCCCAAGTGCCACAACAAGTTATGAAAATAATAGAAAGAGATATATAAGACGCTTCAAATTTTACTTGACATAAAACCGCAGCATGATAGAATAAACACTTAGCACTCCTGATAATGGAGTGCTAATCTCTTAAAGCAGGAGAATTTTATGGTAAATCAGATGAGGTTTGAGGCGAAGAAGGATAGGCAGAAGAGAGTACTCGATATGATAGTAAGATACCATACGAGCACCACAGAACCGGTAGGTTCCGGTATGATCTCAAAGGAGATGGGCCTCTCAAGCGCTACCATACGCAATATTATGTCGGAATTAGAAGAGCTCGATCTCATCAGGCAGCCCCACACATCAGCGGGCAGGATACCGACTGATAAGGGCTACAGGTTTTTTGTCAACTCCCTGATGGAGACGAGCGATTTTTCAGAACGGTTAAACTACGATACAGATGAGCAGATCTCCCTGCTTAGATCTTCCAGCTTGGAAGATGTAATCTCAAAGGCCCTCCATCTATGTTCCATGCTTACCGCACAGGCAGGAGTTGCCTTCTTCCCGAGCATTGAAATAAACGAAGAAAGGTCGAGGTTCTATTTCGACGGCGCGCACTATCTAGCAGAACACCCGGAATTCAGGGATATATCCAAGATATGCTCTGTCTTGAGGATATTGGAGGAGCGGGATAACCTGCTCGAGATACTCATGGAGGATGTAAAGGACAGCGGCATAAAATTACACATAGGAAGCGAAAATAAGATTACCGATTTTAAAGAATGCACCATCATAACGGCGAATTACAGCATTGACGAAGATGTGGCCGGCACCCTGGGCGTTATAGGCCCTATGCGCATGGAATATGAGAAGGTCATCCCGACACTGAGTAGTATCACCGATTCTATAAGCAGGCTCCTTGAAGAGATGATCTAATGTGCATCGAGAGGATTTTTTTGTGAAAGATAAGCAGAAGAAGACAAAGAAAGAACCTAAAGAAAATATCTCCATACAAAAAAGTGAATTTACAGCCATGGTGGAGAAGGCGCGCAAATCCGACGAATATTATGATAAATGGCTCAGGCTACAGGCGGAAGTAGAGAATACGAGAAAGAGGCTGAATAAGGAGAAAGAAGAGTTTATAAAATTCGCCAACGAAGATATCATAATGCGCCTTTTACCGATAATCGATAATTTCGACAGGGCCCTGGCGTCTATCAGGCACACAGAAGAATCAGATGCCGTTTTAGAAGGTGTGAAATTGGTTCAGAAGGAATTACACAGCCTCTTTAAGGATTATGGTGTAGAGGCGGTTAAGAGTATAGGCGAAAAGTTCGACCCGCACGTGCATGAGGCGATAGCAGTCGTAGAGACGGATGATCACCAGGAAGATACTGTGGTCGAAGAGATCCAGACAGGGTATAAACTAAACGGCCGCCTTTTAAGGCCGTCTGTGGTAAAGGTCAGCAAAAAGAAAAACCAAAACTAATAGGAGGCATGACGTCAATGGGTAAGGTAATAGGCATAGATCTCGGAACTACAAATTCTTGTGTTGCAATAATGGAAGGCGGCGAGCCCATGGTGATAGCGAATGCAGAAGGCGCACGCACGACACCTTCCGTAGTTGCATTTACCAAGTCCGATGAACGCCTTGTTGGCCAGGCGGCCAAGAGGCAGGCGATAACGAATCCCGAGAATACCATATTCTCGATAAAGCGTTTTATGGGAAGGCGCCATGAAGAGGTCGAGGTAGAAGAAAGAATAGTTCCATACAAAATAGATGAAGACTCCAAGGGTAATGTAATAGTAAAGGCAAACGGCAAAGTGTATACACCTCCGGAGATATCTGCGATGATACTCCAGAAGATGAAGCAGACCGCCGAAGACTATCTGGGTGAGAAGGTAACCCAGGCCGTAGTTACGGTACCGGCATATTTCAACGATGCACAGAGGCAGGCAACAAAGGATGCGGGAAAGATAGCCGGCCTTGAGGTCTTGAGGATTATAAATGAACCGACCGCAGCCTCATTGGCGTACGGGCTCCAGAAGAAGAAAGATGAGAAGATCGCCATTTACGATCTCGGCGGCGGGACATTCGATATATCCATACTTGAACTGGGAGACGGTGTCTTCGAGGTCAAGGCAACGAACGGAGATACGCACCTTGGCGGTGATAACTTCGACCAGAGAGTAATAGATTGGATCGCAGATGAATTCAAGAAGAAGGAAGGGATAGATCTCCGGCAGGATAAGATGGCGCTCCAGAGGCTGAAAGAGGCTGCGGAGAAGGCCAAGTGCGAACTCTCCAGCAATGCACAGACAGAGATAAACCTCCCCTTTGTAACAGCAGACCAGAGCGGCCCAAAACACCTTACCATGACACTCAACCGCTCGAAACTGGAGCAATTGGTCGACGACCTGCTTGATAGGACGATGCCGCCGTGTAAGCAGGCGTTGGAAGACGCAGGCTTAAAACCCTCAGACATAGATGAGGTTATCATGGTCGGTGGCCAGACGAGGATGCCCAAGGTGCAGAAGCTGGTGAAGGAGCTCTTTGGTAAGGAGCCCCATAAAGGCGTCAACCCGGATGAGGTAGTAGCTATCGGAGCGGGCATACAGGGCGGTATATTGAGCGGTGACTCAAAGCTCAAGGATATAGTCCTCTTAGATGTAACCCCGCTGAGCCTGGGAATAGAGACACTCGGCGCGGTTATGACTAAACTTATCGAGAAGAACGCTACCATACCTACAAAGAAGAGCCAGATATTTTCAACAGCCGCTGACAGCCAGACCGCCGTTTCTATACATGTTTTACAGGGCGAGAGGGAGATGGCGAGTGACAACAGGACTCTTGGAAGATTTGACCTGATAGGTATACCGGCAGCTCCCAGGGGTATTCCCCAAATAGAGGTTGCCTTTGATATCGATGCCAACGGCATAGTACATGTGTCCGCGAAGGATCTCGCTACAGAAAAAGAGCAGAAGATTCGCATAGAGACATCGAGCGGCCTCTCCAAAGAAGAGATCGACAAGATGGTAAAGAGCGCAAAGATGCACGAGTCTGAAGACAAGAAACGCCGCGAGCTTGTAGATGCCAGGAATCAGCTCGACGCGCTCATATATTCGACAGAGAAGTCCATAAAAGAATATGGCGATAAGGTATCTGCCGATGATAAGAAGAAGATCGAGTCTGCCGTTGAGAAAGGCAAAAAGGTCCTCTCGAGCGACAATGCAACCGAGATAAAGAATGCTCAGGAGGAGATACAGAAGTCCGCTCACAAACTTGCCGAAGAGATGTACAAGGCGAGCGCCCAGAAGCAACAGCAGGCACAGGCGCAGGCAGGCGCGGAAGGCCCAAAGGAAGCGGATAAGAAGAACGAAGATATTGTCGACGCAGAATACAAGGTCGAAGATGAAGATAAGGAGAAGGGTAAGCAGTAAGTGTCAAAACGCGACTATTACGAGATACTGGGCCTGAGTAAGGATGCAAGCCAGGAGGCTATAAAGAAGGCATATAGAAAGCTTGCGTTAAAGTACCACCCCGACAAAAATCAGGGCAACAAGGATGCCGAGGAGAAGTTCAAAGAGGTCTCCGAGGCCTATGAAGTTTTAAGCGATTCGCAGAAGAGGGCTACATACGATCAATTCGGCCATGCCGGGATGCAGAGCGCATTTTCCGGAGGAGGATTCAAGTGGTCTGACTTTACACACTTCGATGAGTTCTCCGATATCTTCAGCAATTTCGGAGATATACTGGGCGGATTTGGTTTTGGTTCGGATATATTCAGCGGTCAAAGCGGCGGCAGGAGGAGCGGGCCAAGGCGCGGCGCGGATCTGCAGTATGAGCTTGATATAGACTTTAAGGAGGCGGCTTTTGGCACAGAGAAGAGGATTGAGGTGCCGAGACGCGAATCCTGCACAACGTGTAAGGGCAGCGGCGCCAAGCCCGGCACAAAGAGGACGAAGTGCTCCGCATGTAAAGGGAAAGGCCAGATACTCACTTCGAGCGGATTCTTTAGCATATCAAGGACATGCGACCGCTGCGGCGGTGCCGGGGAGGTTATAGAGACGCCCTGCACAAAATGCAATGGATATGGCCTTGTCAGGGTGACGAGAAATATAAAGGTCAAGGTGCCCGCAGGTATACATACGGGCAACAGACTTCGTGTCCAGGGAGAAGGTGAGACGGGTCAGCGCGGAGGCAACAGCGGAGACCTTTATGTATTTATACTAGTTAGAGATCACCCTATTTTCAAGAGAGAGGGTTATGATATAATCTGTGAGGTACCCATAGGTTTTACACAGGCCGTACTGGGCGCAGAGATAGAGATACCGACGCTTGACGGAAAGGCAAAGATGAGGGTGCCGGAGGGGACGCAGAGCGGCAGGGTATTCAGGTTGAGGCAGAAGGGCGTTACGAGACTGGACGGACACGGTAAAGGCGATCAGTTTATAAGAGTCAAAATAGAGACCCCGGTAAACTTAAACAAGAATCAGAAGACCCTTCTTAAGGATTTTGCCGACGCCTGCGGTGACAACGTCAATCCATTATCGAAGTCCTTCCTTGAGAAGGTGAAGGGTCTTTTTAAATAATAAAGAGAGGACAGGAATAGAAGATGCCGACTTATGAATATGAATGCACAGGCTGCGGACACAAATTCGAGCTATTCCAGAGCATGACGGCAGATGCGGTAGAGAAATGCCCGAAATGCAGCGGAAAACCGAAGAGACTTATAGGGGCAGGGGCAGGCATAATATTTAAGGGCTCGGGATTCTACGCAACAGATTACAGAAAAGGATCCCCACCCCCAAAAGAGGCACCCGCCTCGTGTCCTGCAGCAAAGAGCTGTAAAGAGTGCAAGGCAAACAAGGAATAATATGGCCCGCATAAAGCCTTTTAAGGGTATACGGTATAATCCCGGGATAGTAGGAGATATCTCAAAGGTTGTTGCGCCTCCTTACGATGTTATATCAGATAAGATGCAGGGAGAGTACTACAGGCTCCATAAAAACAACATCATCCGTCTTACTCTCGGAAAGATAAAAAAAGGCGACACAAAATCCGATAACAGGTATACGAGGGCAAAGCAATATCTGGATGAGTGGTTAAAGCGTGATATACTCATGCAGGATAAAGAGCCGTCGCTATATGTTTATGAGCAGAAGTATCTCTTTAAGAATAGTTTAAAGAGCCGTTTCGGGTTCATGGGCATCATGAAGATAGAAGACCCGCACAAGAGCCGCGTCCTACCCCACGAATATACATTTGCCAAACCAAAGAGAGACAGGTTGAGCCTCGTGAAGGCGATAGAAGCCAATCCAAGCCCCATATTTGCGCTCTTCGAAGATAAAGGTTCTGCCATCACAGGTATATTGGAGAGTGCGGCGGCCGGCCAACCCATAGTAGATTTTGAAGAAGCCGGCGTAAATCACCGCCTCTGGCGGCTGCGTGAGACAGAAAGCATAAAGCGGATCTGCAATCTTATCAAAGGCAAACAGATATTCATTGCAGACGGGCATCATCGTTATGAGGTATCACTCAATTTCCGGGATTACTGCCAAAAGAAGGCTAAGGGTGCCGGGAATAAAGAGCGGGGTTATGATTATATAATGGTCTACCTTTCGGCATTGAGCAATGAGGCGCTGACCGTCCTTTCAACACACAGGGTCATAAGGTCCGTGAAGGTGCTTAAATTCAAAAATATATATTCAAAGCTCAAAAAATATTTTTCTATAGAGCGTTTTAAGACTAAGGAGGAGATATTCCGCAGGATCGAGAAGGCAAGGGAAGGCGAATTTGTCTTTGGCATGTATTATAAAAATGAAGGGTACCTCTCCCTGGCCTTAAGATCTAACGAAGTGCTTAATGATGTGATAAAACAGGACAAGCAATATGAATGGAAGTGGCTCGATGTGACCATACTGCACCAGTTCATATTTGACCATCTCTTAAAAGTGAAAGAAAGGGTAGAAAAGAAGGATAATGTAGTGTATACTAGGGACTCAGATTATGCGGTAAACCTGGTAGATAATGAAAATTATCAGATTGCCTTTTTTCTAAATCCACCCAGGATCGGGCAGATAAAAGATGTAGCCCGTTCCTGCGACAAGATGCCGCGGAAGACCACATATTTCTACCCGAAACCTCTAAGCGGACTAGTATTCTATAAGATGAAGGATAGTTAGGCAATAATGGATGAATTAAAGAGATTACTTTCAAACGGAGATGCCGAAGGGCTGATAGGAGAGGTTAAGAGGCTCCTAGACTCCGGGACCAAGGCAGGTGAGATACTCAACGACGGCCTAATTGCAACGATGGCTGTCATTGGGGAACGCTTTAAGAAGAATGAGATATTCATACCGGAGGTCCTCATCTCTGCCGATGCCATGCAGGCCGCAACTAAACTGCTCGAGCCGTATCTCGCAGAAAGCGGCATAAAGCCGGCAGGGAGGGTACTGGTCGGTACAGTAAAAGGCGACTTGCACGATATAGGCAAAAATCTTGTCTGCATGATGTTAAAGGGCGCCGGATTCGAAGTGGAAGACTGCGGCATAGACGTATCTGCTGAAAAATTCATAGAATCTATAAAGTCAAGCGGCGCACAGGTCCTTGCTCTATCATCACTCCTGACCACCTCCATGCCTGCCATGAAGGAGACGATAGAAGGGCTTAAGGCAAATGATATGCGCGATAAGATAAAGGTGATGGTGGGCGGGGCGCCTATAACAAAAGGGTTCGCCGACCAGATCGGTGCCGACGGATACGGCAAAGACGCGGCTGAGGCCGTGGATCTCGCAAAAGAGTTCTTAAAAATAGAGGTAAAATAGATGCCCCTGTTTGGCAATAACCCTAAGTACAGGGTGTTTAAGCTTGCCAAGAAGAAGATGATGCCGGACGGACTCTGGACAAAGTGCGTCGAATGCGGCAATATCATCTATAACAAAAAACTCGAAGAGAACCTTAAGTGCTGCCCCAGCTGTAACTACCACTTTACGCTCAGCGCCCACCAAAGGATAAAGACACTCCTCGATACCGGAAGCTTCGCGGAATTCTGCAGAGACATGGAGTCAGCGGATCCCCTGGAGTTTTCAGGACCCAAGACATATAAAGATAAATTAAAGCATGACAAGAGCATAACGAATATGAAGTCGGCCGCTATCGTAGGAAAAGGTGCGATAGGGGGGCACGAGCTGGTATTTGCTGTTACCGACTCTAGGTTCATAATGGGGTCTATGGGATCGGTAGTGGGTGAGAAGATAACGCAGGCTACTGAAATGGCTACAGAAGAGAAGCTGCCGCTGATCATAGTCTCCGGTTCCGGCGGAGGCGCAAGGATGTATGAGGGCATGCTGTCACTGATGCAGATGGCGAAGACAGCTGCGGCACTGGCAAGGCACAACAAGGCGGGTCTTTTGTATATATCCTTTCTTACGAATCCCACGATGGCGGGTATCATGGCGAGTTTTGCCTCATTAGGCGATGTCATAATAGCTGAGCCCAAGGCGCTCATAGGTTTTACAGGCCCGCGCGTAATAGAGCAGACGATACGACAGAAACTGCCCGAGGGATTCCAGAGATCGGAGTTTCTCTTAGAACACGGTCTTATAGATATGATAGTCGAGAGGAAAGAGCTGAAGGGCTCCCTCACAAAAATATTGGACTATTTTAATTGATTAATATAATATATATGTTATACTATCTCTTAATGCATTAGGAGTAATAATGGCAAAAGTATTACTAAAAAACCTAAATAAGATATATCCGGGTAAGGTCTGTGCCGTTAAAGACGTGGATCTTGAGATAGAGGATAAGGAGTTTCTTGTTCTCGTAGGGCCGTCTGGCTGCGGCAAGTCGACTACCCTGCGTATGATAGCCGGCCTTGAGAGTATCACAGGCGGTGAGGTATTCATAGGCGATAGGCTGGTAAATGATGTCCCTCCAAAGGATAGGAACATCGCGATGGTCTTCCAAAATTATGCCCTCTATCCGCACATGTCTGTCTTTGCCAATATGGCATTCAGTCTGAAGCTGCGCAAATACCCGAAGCGCGAGATAAAGGAACGTGTCAATGAGGCAGCCGGCATCTTGGATATCGAGGATCTTCTCCAGCGCAAACCTAAAGAACTCTCCGGTGGCCAGAGGCAGCGTGTAGCATTGGGAAGGTCCATAGTGAGAAAACCGCATGTTTTTCTATTTGACGAACCCTTAAGCAATCTCGATGCGAAACTCAGGATACAGATGAGGACAGAGCTTAATAAACTCCACATAAGGCTGCAGACGACGATGATATATGTTACCCATGACCAGACAGAGGCGATGACTCTCGGCAACCGGATAGCGGTAATGAAGGACGGTTATATAAAACAGGTGGCTGAACCTATAACTGTTTATGATAAACCGGTAAATAAATTTGTAGCCGGTTTTATAGGTACGCCTCCCATGAATTTCATGGAAGGAAGGATAATAAAGAAGGATGGTAAGATGTATTTCGACGAGGGGAAAGTTCAGGTCAAGGTTACCGATGAGATGTCTCCCTCTCTTGAGAAATATGTCGGAAAACAGATTACATTCGGTATAAGATCAGAAGATATCTATGATAAGCTCTTTGTGACAGAAGCCCCTCCGGAGAATACCATCACAGCGTCCGTGGAGGTAATCGAGCCTATGGGATCAGAGGTCTATCTCTATCTCACTACAGGCCTGAATTCTTTTATAGCTAAGGTCGGAGGGCATGCACGCCCTGTAATAAATCAGGACATGGACCTTGTCTTTGATATGTCAAAAGTCCATTTCTTTGATAAGGATGCAGAAAAGACTATAGTTTAAAGCTACTTTATGAAGTAGTATGAATCTTATCAGAGACAGGGTATTCTTAGGCGCTGTTTGTTTGATCCTCATAACGTTTCTTACCTACTTTCTACTTCAGTTAGACTTAAATAAAGATACTCCATTTTCTGTCCAGTTAACCTCCTATTTGCTCGTATTCAATGCTGTTATCGCCTCAGGTTGGTTCGCCTTCGGCTGGATAGGCGGTATTGTAGTCCTGATATTTTGCGCAATACTCATTTTCGCCATATCCCTGATAACCGGCAATCAGCTCTATTATCTGCACCTCCTGCCTTTTTCTATTACGACAGCGTACTCTTTTAAATACCTTAACATATTTATGAAGTTCCAAACAGAATATTTATTAAAGAGAGAGAAGGTGGGCGAGGAGATGAATACCCTCTCTAAAAAGATAGAGATGGACCGCGCGCAGATAGAGGCCTTAGAGTTGAAGCTGCATAGATACGGAGAACTTAAGAGTGTAGCAGAAAACTTAAGCGACATATTTTCTATTGAAAAGGTAATAGGTTTTCTCGCAGAGAAGTCTCTTGATATAGTGGGAAAGTCTACGAGGGCCCTCATCTATCTTGTGGACGAAGAACGCCAGGAACTTATATTGAAGCATGCAAAGCAGCCCCCTCATTTTGCAAAGATCAAATCTAAGAAAGGCGACATCTTCGATAAATGGGTACTCCGGCAGAACCAGCCGCTGATCATATTGGATGCGGCTAAGGACTTCAGGTTTTCTCATGACGACATATCGCTGGAAGATATAAGCTTTAAATCTCTGATAGCGGTCCCAATGGTGAGCCATAACAAGGTCATAGGGCTCCTCAGGCTCGATAGCGAGAAGATAGATGCCTATAATCCGGATGACCTCAGACTCCTGGATATTATAGGCGATCTGGGAGCCGTAGCCCTGCACAATAATATCCTATATCAAAGGACTACAGAACTCGCCATTAAAGATGGCCTGACACAGCTCTTTGTCCATAGGTATTTTACCGAGCGCCTTGAATCAGAGATCAAGAGGGCCCAGAAGCAGAGACATCCTTTGTCGATCCTTATGATAGATATAGACCATTTTAAGGGCTACAATGATAAATACGGACATATAGCCGGGGATATATTATTGAAACATCTGGCAGGGCTCTTTGTCTCAATAGTAGGTAAAGGTGATATAGTGGCACGTTACGGCGGCGAAGAATTTGCTGTTATACTCTTTAGTGAAGATAATAAGGCTGCAGGAAAGATGGCACAGAAAATAAGGCGGAAGGTTGAGGAAGAGCCTTTCTACATCAGGAGGATAAAGACCAACGTTACAGTTTCTATAGGCGTCTCAACCTTATCCGATAATGCCATGGGCAAGGAAGATCTACTCAAGATCGCTGACTCTAATCTCTACCGCGCAAAGAAAGAGGGAAGAAATAAGGTATGCATGAGCTGATGAACTATCTCCATATAATAGCGCTGATGCTTTTGGCATCTATCCTGGTTCCTCTTGTATTCTCCAAGATCAAGGGATCCTTTAAAGAGTACAGAAACGGCCTTACCGGTGCCTACCTCTCTGATGAGAGGCGTTTTAATGAATTTGTATCGGAGGAGGCATCTATCTATGATGCACACCTTAAGTTTAATGAAAAACTGGCAGAGCAGGCGAGCCTTTATGAAATTGTCAAGGAGATGTCAAAAGGCTTGAAATTTTTTGATATATTCAAGATGTTATCCGAATATCTTTATATGACATTTCTCTTTAAGAAGGCGCGGCTTATCCTTATAAAAGGAGAGGATGAGACCTCTTCGATAAATATGGTCATTGAAACCACAGGGCTGCAGGATAGTACGTTAAAGGCAAAGGGTATTATACCAAAGCTGGAGATTGCTACGCGTCCGCTATGCGAACACGACAATAAAATATCTAATATCCTAAGGGATGAGATAAGGCGTATACAGATTGTAAAGAGCAAGTGGGAGCAGAATCCTTATGCAGAACTCCTCCCTGAAAATTGCCAGACATTCATGGCAATCCCTATAGTAATAGGAGATCAGCTTATGGGCATCCTGGCTATAGAAGACTTGCCGGCCAGTGATTATGAAAAGTTTTCAATCCTTGCTTCCCAGTTTGCATTGGAGATGAGGAGGATAGTCCTTTATGAAAAGGTCGAGGAGATGGCCATAACGGACGGTCTTACAAAGGCATTTGCCAAGAGGCACATGATGGAACGTCTTGGAGAGGAGTTTGAAAGGTCGAGGCGTCACAATTACGACCTCTCATTTCTCATGATAGATATAGACCATTTCAAAAAATACAACGATACATACGGCCACCTTGTTGGCGATGTCGTCTTGAAAGATATTGTATATATACTGAAGCAGAATACAAGAGAAGTCGACCTTGTAGGTAGATTCGGGGGCGAGGAATTCTGTGTTATTCTTCCGGAGACCGGCAGGGATGAAGCGCATCTGGTCGCAGAGAGGATAAGGGAGATAGTACAAAAGTATAGATTCAAGGCCTATGACGAATCTACTGAGGTGACGATCAGCATAGGTATAGCGTCCTTCCCATCCAATGCAGGAGAGATAGAGGAGTTGATAGAGAATTCGGACCAAGCGCTCTATGCCGCAAAGAATGCCGGTCGTAATAGGGTATGCGTGTATGCTGGGTAAGGGGCCCGCGGTACTTGCCTCCGTGCTGAGCCCATGGGGCTATTCTCGCGGGAGCGCTCGATTTTCCCCAGCGTGGAAAATCTCGCTCCGTTTTTTGGCTCCGCTCTTTTTGCCTGTATGTAATCTATAGCAAAAAACCATGCCCGCTCCGCCAAAAAAAGGCCCCGCTCGAATAGCCCCATGTGCTCAGCCAACATGCAAAGCACCGCATGCCTCTATACCCGCACTTATAACTATTGACAATCATTATTTGCTCTTATATAATACATGTAACATAATAATATTATAAATATGAAAAAGTATTTTATTGGAATAGATTTGGGTGGTACCAATACGAGAGTGGCTCTTATAAATAAGAGATTCGCAATTCTCGATAGGGCCTCTTTTCCTACCAGGACGTCTAAGACTCCTCAGAGATTTGTTTCCGCAGTATGCAATTCCGTTAATAACCTCTTAAAGAAGCGCGGATTGACCCGAAGGGATGTCATAGGTATAGGTATGGGCATACCGGGCCAGATGGATATCAAAAAGGGGATCATATATTCTTTAACTAATATAAAAGGATTTAACGGAGTCAATATAAAGAGATTATTCGCAAAGCGGATAAAGATCCCATTATATATCGATAACGATGTCAATGTTATGACACTCGCAGAGCTGCATAAGGGCGCTGGAAAGGGTAAGAAGAACTTAGTATGTATTACACTTGGTACGGGTGTAGGCGGAGGCATTATCATAAACGGAAGATTGCACAGAGGACACCTCTCTTCGGCTGGCGAGATAGGACATATACCGATAAATGTAGACGGCCCCAGGTGTAATTGCGGCGGCATCGCCTGCATCGAATCATATGTAGGAAACAGCTATATTATAAAAGAAGTGAAGCGCAGAATAGGCCGCGGAGAAAAGACTATAATAAAGAGACTGGCAGGGGGAAATGTTTCGCGGATTACCCCTGAGTTATTATATAAGGCTGCAAAGAGAAGGGATAAGTTTGCTGTCGTCTTCTGGAAGGAGATAGGATTCCGTATAGGTGTTATGTTATCCGGAGTCATAAACCTCTTAAGCCCTGATAAGGTAATCATAGGCGGCGGGGTTGCGCAGGCAGGCAGATTTATTCTAAATCCTATAAAAGAGACTGTAAAGAAGCGCGCCATGAATATACAGCGCAGGCATGTAAAGATCGTAAGGGCGAGTCTGGGCCGGGATGCCGGGCTTGTAGGCGCCGCCGTACTCGTTTCACTTGAGAGAGATGGAAATATATAATAAATTAAAAAAACTATTCATTTTAATAGCATTCTTCTGCATTATAATCCCCTTTGTCTTTTATCCCGTTATCGGATATGCGCAGGATATGTTCGATTCCGATTCCGCGCAAGCGGAGGCAGGTTCAGATAAGGAACCCATTATAGTAGATGGAGACAGGGTCGAATATCTATATGAAGAGAAGAAGGTTGTAGGCGTAAAGAATGTCGTCATTACCTATAAAGATGTAAAGATGACATGCGACAAGATCGTCGTGCATATGGAGACGAAGGAGGCCTTTGCCGAAGGCAATGTCGTGCTCTACGAGCACGGGAATATAATAAGGGGCGAAAAGGTCAATTATAACTTTGATACAGAGAGAGGCACTATCATAGAAGCGGAGGTACGAAGCAATCCGTGGTATGGAGAAGGCGAGGTAGGCTCAAAGGTGGCAGATGGGGAGTACGCTATAGAGAGAGGTTTTATTACAACGTGCGACCTGCCGCATCCGCATTACAGGATACAGGCGCGCCGTATAAAATTATTTATCAATGACAGGATCGAGGCCCGGCACCTCATCATCTTTATAGGCGACTTTCCTATGTTCTACTTTCCTTATTATGTCCACTGGCTCAATGACAAAAGGCCGCGCGTAACGATACTGGCCGGAAGAAACTCAAGATGGGGAGCTTATGTCCTAACCGCATGGAGATACTATTTTCACGAATGGTCACGCGGTTATGTAAGGCTTGACTGGAGAGAGAAGAAGGGCTTTGCCGAGGGCTTCGACTATAAATATAAGTTAGGCTATTTTGGGAAAGGTTTACTCCGTTTTTACTATACAGACGAAAATCATTCGATTACTCCTGAAGAATCAGAGCTGGGCAGGGGCGTAGGCAACAAGAGGTGGAGGGTGCAGCTGAGGCATAAGTGGCAGATAGATCAGGATACGCTTGCTACAGGCGAGTTCCATAAAGTAAGCGACTCCCTCTTTGTGAAAGATTATTATTATCTGGATGAGTTTGACAAGGAATCCGAACCACAGAATTACTTTTCTGTAATAAAGACTCGGCCCGGATATAATCTCAGCTTTTTGACAAAGTACCGCCTCCACAATTTCTATGAAGTCGTTGAAAAACTCCCGGAGCTAAAGATGAATATAACGAGCCAGAGGGTAAGGGAGACAGATTTTTATTACACATCCACTACATCCTTTGCAATGCTCCAGAGAAAGTTTCGACGTATGAAGGATACTGATACAGAACCAAAGCTAAAGGCAAACAGGTTTGATACAGAACAAGAGATTTCACATCTTAGCAAACAGTTCGGGTTTTTGACATGTAATCCTTATATCGGCCTTAGGGAGACGTGGTACTCCGAGGATGATATGGAGAATGAGAATGAGCTGAGGCATGTCTATACCTTTGGTACGCGGTTCTCCACCAAATTTTTTAGGGTATTTGATGTCGAGACAGATGCATTAGCGCTCGATATAAATAAGTTGAGACATGTCATCAATCCACTGATAGACTATTATTATACGCCCACCCCCAATATGAAGACGGAAGACATTAAGCAGTTTGATAGTGTAGATGCTATCGAGGGCCATAATGGGGTGGACTTCACACTTGTAAATACCCTGCAGACCAAGCGCGGCGACGATATGGAGGTTCACGACCTCGTAAGATTCTCAACCTCCACCGGGCTCTTGCTCCACGCCAGGGATAATAAGAGCATAAAAGACATACGCACAGGGCTCATACTGCGGCCGTACTCCTGGCTTGAGATCCATTCGGATTCACATTATGACCTGAAAGAGAATAGGCTCAATAGCATAAATGCAGATCTTATAGCGGGAATGGAGCGCCACTGGGGCCTTGCCTGGGGCTTCAGGTTTGAAGAGGATGAACAGGAGAGTTCAAGCAGCCAATTTACCAGTGATGCCTTTTATGTCTTGAGCCCCAGATGGAAGCTCAAGTCATACCATAGGATAAAGAATGATTCCGATGATAATAAGTTTGTGCTTGAAGAGCAGACTTATGGTATAGAACGGGATCTCCATTGCTGGCTTGTCGAATTCAATTATCAGTTAAAAGAGACAGAAGAGCAGGAGGTGGATCTGGAACATAGATTCTGGATCACCTTCCGCATAAAGGCCTTCCCGGAATTGCCATTTAAGATGTTCAGCGCGAGCTATCGCGGCCCTACGGCCGGCGTACAGAGGAAGATTCCAACATCAAACTAACCCCTCCCTAATTCTTCTTGCTTATATAATATAATTATGATACTATAATACCCTAAAGAACGCTCAAATATGGTAATATTTAAAGAGGAGGAATGATCGTGAATATATGCGTAATAGGCACAGGTTATGTGGGTTTGGTAACCGGCACATGCTTTGCAGAGCTTGGCAATAAGGTCGTCTGCGTCGATATTGACAAGTCTAAGATAAATAGCCTCAAAAAGGGCAAGGTTACAATATACGAACCGGGCCTCAAGGAGCTTGTAAAACGCAACCTAAGGCAAAAGAGGCTTCTCTTTACAACGAGCATAAAGGCGGGCATGAAGAATGCACAGATCATATTTATAGCCGTAGGGACACCGCCTAAACCAAGCGGAGAGGCGGACCTTACATATGTTGAAAATGTCTGCTGCCAAATCGCGAATAATATGACCTCATATAAGCTGATAGTGGAGAAGAGTACAGTTCCAATAGAGACCGGAGAGTGGGTAGAGCAGATAATAAAGCAGAATCTTAAGCGGAAGGTCTCTTTTGATGTCGCCTCCAACCCGGAATTCTTAAGTGAAGGTTCGGCCATAGATGACTTTATGCATCCGGACCGCATAGTAATAGGCGTTGAGACTAAAAAGGCAAAAGGGCTCCTTGCAGAGCTCTACAGGCCATTGAGGGCCCCCATAATTGTAACCAACATAAAGAGCGCAGAGATCATTAAACACGCCTCAAATTCTTTTCTCGCTACCAAGATATCATTCATAAATGCCATAAGCAATATATGCGAAAAGACCGGGGCCGATGTCATAGAGGTTGCCAGGGGCATGGGCATGGACAAGAGGATCGGAAAGGCATTCCTGAATGCCGGTGCAGGATTCGGGGGCTTCTGTTTTCCCAAGGACCTGCTTGCGTTTGTCCATATCTGCGAAAAGCTGGGGTATGATTTCGGACTGCTTAGGGAAGTCGATAGGATAAATACAGAGCAGAAGGCAGTAATTATAGGTAAGATAAAACAGAACTTGCAGGATCTCGATAAGAAGGTCGTAGGCGTGCTCGGCCTCTCCTTCAAGCCGAATACAGACGATATAAGATATGCCCCTGCAATCGATATAATAAGGATACTCCAGAGCGAAGGGGCCAAGATAAAGGCATATGACCCCAAGGCTATGAAGAGGGCAAAGAAAGAATTGAAGGGCATCCAATTCTGCAAGAGCCCTTATGCTGCTGCCGAAAAGAGCGACTGTCTTATATTGATTACCGAATGGAATGAATTTAAGGAGCTGGACTTTACAAGGATAAAAAAATTGCTCAACAAGCCGTTTATCATGGATTGCAGGAATATATACGATCCAAAGAAAATGAAGAGGCTGGGTTTTAAATATATAGGTATAGGCAGGAATAAATAGAAATAATCTTAAGGGGTCATTATGATAGATGGCGTAGAGGTTAGAAAACTGAAAGTCCATTCAGATGGGCGGGGCAGGCTCATGGAGATATTCCGCGTATCAGACAGCGGTGTAGGGCCTCAGCAGGTCTACATGACTACCGCATACGAAGGAACCGTTAAGGATAAAGATAATTTCCATATGCATAAGAGGCAGACAGACTTCTTTACCTGCATAAAAGGGGTGATGAAGCTTGTCTTGGTCGACTCAAGAGCGGGTTCCGGCACAAAGGGCGAGATAAATGAATTCAAGATAGGTGAGGATGAACCTCGTATGATCAAGATACCGAATGGCGTTCTCCATGCCTTCAAGAGTGTGAAAGGCGAGGCCATCGTGATAAACTGCATAGACTACGAATACAACAGATCTGACCCTGATGAATTCCGTGTAAAGAATACCTTTTACGATTGGGACAAATTATGTACTTTATAATATCTGTATCTAGAAGGAGGTAAGGATGAAAGGTATAATCCTGGCAGGCGGGCTCGGTACTAGGCTATACCCTTTAACGAAAGTAACGAATAAGCACCTATTGCCGATCCATTCTAAACCTATGATATATTATCCTCTCCAGACATTGGTCGATGCCGGCATAGAAAATATACTCATAGTGACGGGCGGCAATCATGCAGGTGAGTTCTTGCGGTTATTGGGGAATGGCTCAGAATTCGGCCTCAAACACTTAAATTACACATACCAGGAAGGTGAGGGCGGTATAGCCGCAGCCCTTGATCTTGCAGAACATTTTGCGGACGGCGACAAGGTCGTCGTGATGCTGGGTGACAATATAATAGAAAAGAGTATCAAGAAGGCCGTTACCAATTTCCGGAGACAGGCTGCAGGGGCGAGGATACTCATAAAAGAGGTCACCGATCCGGAACGCTTTGGGGCTGTGGAGATAAAGAATAAAAAGATCATATCCATAGAAGAGAAACCCAAGAGGCCGAAGTCTAATTGTGTGGTCACGGGCATCTACATGTACGACAATCAAGTCTTCGATATTATCAAGTTGCTCAAACCTTCGCGCCGCAACGAGCTTGAGATTACAGACGTAAATAATGCCTATCTCAAAAAGGGCGAGCTGCAGTATGAGATCCTTGATGGATGGTGGTCTGATTCCGGGACATTCGATTCGCTGCTTAGGGCGAATAACCTCGTAGCGGAGATGAGAGACGAAAAAGGTAAGGGGAAGGGATGATATGAAGAAGATCCTCATTACAGGCGGGGCCGGTTTTATAGGCTCAAATTTTATAAGATATTTCCTGAATAATTACAGAGATTATACGATAGTCAACCTTGATAAGCTTACCTATGCGGGAAATAAAAATAATTTGAAGGATTGCGAGAAAGACCCGCGTTATAAATTCGTAAGGGGCGATATATGCGACAAGGCAATAGTAGAGAAGCTTGTTTTAGGATGTGATGCGGTCATAAATTTCGCGGCAGAGTCACATGTCGATAGGTCGATAAAGGATCCCGAGAGTTTTATGAGGACAAATATAGGCGGTGTCCAGGTGATCCTTGATGCCGTCAAAAAATTTTCCATTCCCAGATTTATTCAGATCTCGACCGATGAAGTCTACGGCAGCGTAAAAGAGGGTTATTCTAAAGAGACCGATTGTCTTATGCCTTCAAGCCCGTATTCTGCAAGCAAGGCCGCAGGGGACCTTCTCTGCCACTCCTATTTTGTTACATACGAGACCCCCGTTGTAATAGTCAGGAGCTCGAACAATTTCGGGCAATATCAATTTCCCGAGAAGGTAATACCGCTCTTTATAACCAATGCGCTCGAAGACAAAAAACTCCCGCTTTATGCAGACGGCAAGAATAAGCGTGACTGGATATATGTCCTCGATAACTGCGAGGCGATAAATTGTGTCTTCCAGAAAGGTAAAGCAGGCCAGATCTACAATATAGGCGGTGGCAACGAAAAGACTAATCTAGAACTCACGCAAACCATCCTCAAGATAATGGAAAAGCCTAAAGGCCTCATAGAGTTTGTAAAGGATAGGCCCGGCCATGATAAGCGGTATGCTGTAAACTCCCGCAAGCTTGAGACCCTCGGCTGGAAGCCAAAGTGCGATTTTTATAAGGCGTTAGAACTTACCGTGCAATGGTACAAGGATAATAGAACCTGGTGGAGACCCCTAAAGGAGAGAAGCGTTTGATGAAGCTGCTCATAACAGGCTCAAGCGGCATGCTGGGGTACGCCCTGCGTGATGCATTCTCAAAGGATGCGTCATGCAATATAGCGGGCATGGATTTAACGCCAACAAAATGCGGTAAGAAGCCAAGCTCTTTTGTAAAATGCGATGTGACTAATTATGATAAATTGACTGCAGCTGTAAAGAAGATAAAGCCGGATACCATAATACATGCCGCTGCCTTTACGGATGTAGACGGCTGCGAGCTCGATCCGGACAAGGCGGAGACTGCAAACGGATTGGGTACGCGCCATATAGCAGAGATCGCTCGGGAGTGTAATGCAACACTTGTATATATAAGCACAGATTTTGTTTTTGACGGCCGGAAGAGGGTGCCGTATGCGGAAGACGATACCCCAAACCCTATAAATGTATACGGCAGATCCAAGCTCGATGGTGAGCGGTTTATAAAAGAGATAATGAAGGAGAAGAGCTACTTCATCATAAGGACGAGCTGGATCTTTGGCCCGGGAGGGAAGAATTTTGTGGATACTATAATAAAGAATGCGCAGAATGCCAAGAACCTGAAGGTTGTAAGCGACCAGTTTGGATCACCGACATACACCCTGGATCTGGCCTCTGCCGTCAAAAGATTGCTAGAGATTGCTGCGCAGAGGAGAATATCAAGAGGCGTATATCATATTACGAATAACGATGACTGTTCATGGTACAAATTGGCCCAGAAGACACTGGAATACTACAGGATTTACGATGTAGAGCTTATACCTATAGTATCGGACGAGCTCGATAGACCTGCAGAGAGGCCGAGGATGTCTGTGCTGGACAATAACCGTTATATTAAACTTTCCGGTAAACCTTTAAGAAATTGGAACAGAGCGCTTGAAGATTATATCTTACTAAAAAGGAGAGGCAAGGATGTATAAGGTATTACATAAAAAGATTAATAATAGAAAAGCGAAAGTAGGTATTATAGGCCTGGGGTACGTAGGCCTCCCACTTGCTATCGAATTCGCAAAGGCAGGGTTTATTACATACGGCATCGACATAAATAAAAAGCAGATAGAGAAGCTTAAGAAAGGGCGGTCCTACATTATGGACGTACTCTCATCTGACATTGCGAAACTCCTCAAGAGCAAGGCATTCAGGCCCACAACAAGTTACAGCGTGATAAAGAGCCTGGACGTGATTATAATCTGCGTACCGACGCCTCTCTCTAAGACAAAGGAGCCCGATATCTCTTATATACTCAGTGCCGTTAAGTCCATAATGCAACACAAGAGGAGCGGGCAGCTCATAGTATTGGAGAGTACCACATATCCCGGGACTACCGATGAGATAGTCTTGCCGCTATTAGAATCAAATGGGCTTAAATGCGGCAAGGATTTCTACCTTGCTTTTTCTCCTGAGAGGGTCGATCCGGCCAATAAGGTCTACAAGACTAAGGATATACCGAAGATAGTGGGAGGCATTAATAGGTCTTCCGGCATACTGGCAAGGGATCTCTATAAATCTGTGGTAAAGGACGTATTCCTCGTCTCATCTACCAAGACGGCTGAGATGGCCAAGCTCCTTGAGAATACATTCAGAAGCGTCAATATCGCCCTAGTAAATGAGATAGCGCTCATGTGCAATAAGCTGGGGCTCGATGTATGGGAGACGATAGATGCCGCAGGATCGAAACCTTTTGGATTCATACCTTTCTACCCGGGGCCGGGCATAGGAGGCCATTGCATACCGCTCGATCCTATATATCTTGCATGGAAGGCGAGGCTGCACGGGTTTGAGGCAAAGTTTATAGATCTGGCAGACAGGATAAATTCTGGCATGCCGGAGTATGTGGTATCAAGGATAATAGGTATATTAAACGAGAAGAAGAAGACCGTAATGGACGCAAAGGTCCACGTAATAGGCATATCATATAAAAGGGATGTCAGCGATACGAGGGAATCTCCGGCGCTTGAGATATTGAGGCTCCTTAAGAATAAGGGGGCGGATATATCCTATTCTGACCCGTACACGAAAGAGTGCATCGTGGAAGGCAGGCGCCTTAGGGCTGTTGAGCCTACACCGAGGATGCTTAAGCAGAGGGATTGCGTGGCTATTATTACAGACCATAGCGCATATAATTATGGAAGCATAGTCAAGAACTCAAAGCTTGTTTTTGATACGAGAAACGCTACCAAGAATATATTGAAGAAGGGAAGGAGAGTTATAAAATTATGAGTAAATTTCTGGTAACAGGAGGCGCGGGTTTTATCGGCTCAAATATAGTGGACGAGCTTCTAAGACAAGGGCATGACGTGAGGGTCATAGATAATTTTATGACAGGAAGAAGAGAGAACCTAAAAGATGTAATGGAAAAGATAGAGCTTGTTGAAGGTGACATAAGAGATATCGATCATATGAGAAAAGCCACCAAGGGGATAGAGTTTGTCCTGCACCAGGCCGCCTTCCGATCAGTACCAAAATCTGTGGATAATCCAACGCTCACAAACGATATAAATGTAAACGGGACACTCAATGTCCTTATAGCGGCTAAAGAAGCCGGCGTCAAGAGGCTTGTCTATGCATCGAGCAGCTCCTGCTACGGCGAGACGAATAAATTTCCTGAGAATGAGGAAGATCTTCCGGGCCCCATATCACCATATGCCGTCTCAAAGCTTACAGGGGAGTATTACTGCAAGACGTTTACTGCAACGTATGGGCTCGAGACGGTTTCGCTGAGATATTTTAACGTATTCGGACCAAGGCAGAACCCTGAGTCCAAGTACTCCTGTGTCATCCCGGCCTTTATATTCAGGATGCTTAAAGGTGAGTCTCCGCTAATAGATGGCGACGGTGAGCAGTCGAGGGACTTTACGTTCGTCAAGAATGTCGTGGACGCCAACATAAAGGCATCCTCGTTTAAGACTGGAAAACGCGGCGAGGTATTCAATGTAGCGCGCGGGGAAGCGTATTCTATCCTCGATCTGGTCAATATCCTAAACGAGCTTATGAAGAAGAATATTACGCCCAAATTCGGGCCTACGAGAGCAGGGGATGTAAAGAGGACAGAGGCCGATGTGAGCAAGCTAAAGAAGAAACTTAAGGTGATTCCCAAAATCAGCTTTAAAGATGGGCTCAAAGAGACGCTTAAGTGGTTTGATGCAAACAAGGTAGAACTCTCTTAATCTATAGAGATGGAGGCGATGTGAAGAAGAACGTACTCATAACAGGCGGTGCCGGTTTTATCGGTTCTCATCTATGCGACTATCTCTTGAAAAAAGGATATCGTGTTATAGCGATGGACAATCTCATTACCGGGAAGCATGAAAATATAGCGCACTTAAAGGGCGGATCGGACTTTGAGTTTATAGAACAGGATGTCACAAAATATATAGAGATAAATGAGGCGATCGATTATGTGCTCCACTTTGCATCGCCTGCAAGCCCCATGGACTATAAAGTTTTTCCTATACAGACATTAAAGGTGGGCTCTCTCGGTACGCACAATGCGCTCGGTGTAGCTAAGGCAAAAGGGGCGACCTTTCTCCTGGCCTCTACATCGGAGATTTACGGAGACCCCCTTGTAAATCCACAGCCTGAAAGCTACTGGGGCAATGTAAACTGTGTTGGGCCGAGGGGATGTTATGATGAGGCGAAGCGCTTTGCAGAGGCCATAACGATGGCCTACCATAATACGCATAAATTAGATACCAAGATAGTGCGTATATTCAATACTTACGGCGAAAGGATGCGCCGGGATGACGGCAGGGCGATACCTACGTTTGTGGAACAGGCGCTTGATGGAAAACCACTTACGGTATTCGGCAAGGGAAAGCAGACGAGGAGTTTTTGCTATATATCAGATCTCGTAGAGGGTATATATAAATTGATGGTCTCAGACATAAATGATCCGGTCAATCTCGGCAACCCTGATGAGCTTACCATACTGGAGCTTGCCAAGACTGTCATTAAGATGGCCGGTTCAAAATCACGGATAGAGTATAAATCCCTTCCTGTGAATGACCCTAAAATGAGGCGGCCGGATAATGCACTTGCAAAGAAGCGGCTTAAATGGCAGGCACAGATTTCTTTAAATGACGGACTTAAGAAAACAATAGCGTGGTTTAAGTAAGAGTTGATCCGGAGGTATCTAGTATGCCGAGTTATCTTTTAACAAAGAAGCAGGACGCGGTCTATAGCTTTATAAAGGCGTATATAGAGAAGAACAATCGCGCGCCTTATATAAGGGAGATACAGGAAGGATGCAGCATAGTATCTTATAAAGGCGCCATAGACAAGCTCCTTGCGCTTGAGAAGAAAGGCTATATACAGAGAAAACTGAATAAACACAGAAGCATCCTCCTCAACCACAAATAGCTTGTACCGGGTGCAATATTGAGCTTGTACCAGGTACGAGATTGAGATTGTACCCGGTACAATATATGAGGTGAAGATGAAGATACCGTTGTTAGATCTGAAGACCCAGTATGAATCGATAAAGGACGAGATAGAAAATGTCCTGAAGGACGTCATAAAGAAGCAGGCATTCGTTCTCGGAAACGAGGTGCGAAGCCTGGAAGATGAAATTGCGCATTTTTCGCAGGCGCGATACGGCATAGGAGTAGCATCCGGGACCGATGCACTGTTTCTCTCTTTGAAGGCATTGGGAATTGAGCGGGGTGACGAAGTCATTACAACACCTTTTACATTTATAGCAACGGCCGAGGTGATATCATACTTGAATGCCAAGCCTGTCTTTGTAGATATAGATAGGAAGACCTATAATATCGACCCTTCACTTATAGAATCTAAGATAACGAAGAGGACGAAAGCAATAATGCCGGTCCACCTATATGGCCAATGTGCTGATATGGATGCCATATCAGAGATAGCGAAGAAGAATGGTTTGAAGGTCATTGAAGATTGCGCGCAGTCTATAGGCGCTACTTATAAAGGCAGGAAGGCCGGTTCACTGGGGGATCTGGCGGCGTTCAGCTTCTTTCCGAGCAAGAACCTGGGAGGGTTTGGCGACGGAGGCATGGTAGTGACGAACGACAAAGCGCTTGCGGAGAAGATAAAGGTACTCCGTGTCCATGGAAGCACAAAGAGATATTACCATGATGTAGTGGGCTATAACAGCCGGCTCGATAACCTACAGGCGGCAGTACTCAGGGTGAAATTGAAATTTCTCCAGGGATGGATAGAAAAGCGCCAGCAGAACGCCGCATATTATAATGAGATGCTCTCCGGAGTGAGTGTCATTACGCCATTCGTTCCAGAATATAATACGCATACTTACCATCAGTATGTGCTGGCATCTGAATCGAGAGACGACCTGCTTAAATATATCAACTCTAAAGGCATAGAATCGAGGGTCTACTATCCGATTCCGCTCCATCTTCAGAAGTGTTATTCTGACCTTGGATACAGGAAGGGCGATCTTCCGATTTCAGAATGGGCAGCAGCAAATACATTAGCCGTACCGGTCTACTCTGAATTGAAGAAGATGGAAGTAGAGGCGGTAGCGGGTTGTATAAAAGATTTTCTTAAATAATATGGCCGGCATCAGGATATTGCTGTACCACTCAGTTGGCAGGATAGACAAAAGGGATTCACTCGGCATACGTGTAGATATAGATAATTTCAGAAGGCAGATGGAGTTTATAAAGGGTAACGGATTTAATATCCTAGACTTAAAGGATGTTGTGCAATATATCGATGAGGGGGCTTCGTTACCTGACAATGGCCTGGTCATCACATTCGATGACGGATACAGGGATAATATAGTAAACGCCGTTCCTATAATGGAGGAGTTCGGCATTAAGGCAACGTTCTTTATAACGGTAAGTTTCCTGGGGACTACCAAGACTCATCCGGATAGAGAGTGGCAGCACTGGAGATGCATGGAGTGGATGGATCTCAGAGAGATTGCAGAAAGAGGCCACCGCATAGGATCTCACTGTATGCATCATGTAGACTTAAGGTCCCTTACGGGCGAGGCTGCGAAAAAAGAACTACTCTCATCCAGGGATGAACTGAGCTCATCGCTTGGTATTGATATAGATACTTTTAGTTATCCATACGGTTTTTACAACCCGGCTGTTTCATTGCTTGCAAAAGATGCAGGCTACAGGGCAGCATGTACCACTGTTGACGGTGTAAACGACTCTACTGCGGATCTATACGAATTGAAGAGGACGGAGATTACAGGAAGAGATGCAAACGAAGAGTTTAAGCGCAAATTGGAACGAGACCGCGACTGATATGACGACGAATAGAGGCAGGGTAAAGGTATTGAGGATCATCGCCAGGCTCAATGTAGGCGGACCGGCTACACATGTCATCCTTTTGACATCGGGCCTCAATAAAGAGAGATTCCTATCATACCTCGTTACCGGTACTGTAGCTGATGGTGAAGGTGATCTTACAGGGCAAGCGAGACAGATGGGTGTAGATCCGCTCGTGATCTCCGAGCTTTCCAGGGAGATAAGGATTGCCAATGATATGCGTGCATTCTTCAAATTATACAACCTGATAAGGAAGATAAAGCCTGACATAGTACATACACATACTGCAAAGGCCGGGGTGCTCGGCAGGGCAGCGGCTATCTTGAACAAGGTACCGATCACGATACATACGTTCCACGGCCACATATTCCATAGTTATTTTGGAAGGGCCAAGACGTTTATCTTTATTACAATAGAGAAGATCCTGGCCCTTTTTACGAGCAGGATCGTTGTGATAAGTAATAATCAGTTAAACGATGTCAGGGATACGTATAGGATTGCTCCGGTTGAGAAGTGCTCAGTCATACCCCTGGGACTGAATCTCAGGCCATATTTGAACGGGGATGTAAAAGACAATATGAGGAAGCAGTTCTCCTTAAGAAAAGAAACATTACTGGTCGGCATAGTGGGAAGGCTCGAGAAGGTCAAGAACCACAGGATGTTTCTCGAAGCGGCCAGGAGGGTAATATCTAAAGATAGAGATATAGACGTGAGATTCCTGATAGTAGGGGACGGCACATTAAGGGGTGAGCTCGAGGCTTATGCAAAGGAATTAAAGATAGACGATAAGGTCTTCTTCACCGGATGGGCGGCATCACCTGATCTAATATATAAGGATCTTGATATAGTGTGTCTCACATCCCTTAATGAAGGTACACCCATATCCCTTATAGAGGCGATGGCTTCGTCTAAGCCTGTTGTGGCAACAGGGATAGGTGGTGTCTCTGATGTGGTCGTCAATGATGACACAGGTCTCTTGAGCCCGAGCGGAGATGTCGAAGGCTTTTCCGATAAGCTTCTCAAACTTCTGCGCAGCCCAGATATGCGTATAGAGATGGGCAAGAGGGGCAAGGCGGCCGTCAGCGAAAGATTTTCTAAAGAGAGGCTTTTTAAAGATATAGAGGCGTTATACGAAGAGGAGTTAATCAGGAGAGGTATATCATGAGAAGAGTTCTTATTACAGGTGGTGCAGGTTTCATAGGGTCGCATCTTGCGGATGTCTTATTGAAGAAGGGGCATAAGGTTGTAATCATAGATAACCTTTCTACGGGAAGCATGGACAATATAAGCCACCTCAAAGACAATAAGAGGTTCGCGAACCACATAGATACGATCATGAATAAGCGGCTCATGAAGAGACTGACAGATGACAGCGATATGGTATATCACATGGCCGCGGCCGTAGGTGTTAAGTATATCATAGACAACCCGCTTGAATCTATACAGACCAATGTAAGGGGTACTGAGATCGTCCTTGAGCTTGCCAATAAGAGCAATCCAAAGAAGAAGGTCGTACTGGCATCGACCTCTGAGATATACGGCAAGAATAAAGATGGGCACGCCTCCTTTAGGGAGGATGACGACAGGATATTGGGCACAACCAGTATCTCAAGATGGAGTTATTCCTGCACAAAGGCGCTCGATGAGTTTCTGGCTCTTGCATATTACCGTGAGAAGAAACTACCGATCGTTGTAGTGAGGCTATTTAATACCTGCGGCCCGAGACAGACAGGCAGATACGGAATGGTCATACCGCGTTTTGTTAAACAGGCGCTATTGAATCAACCCATTACGGTTTTTGGAGATGGCAGGCAGACTCGCAGCTTCACTTATGTAGATGATGTAGTGAAGGCCCTGATTGCGCTTGCTAAGTACCTAGGTGCAGTGGGCGAGATATATAATATAGGCAATCCCAAATCTATATCCATAAATGAACTTGCCGAGAAGATAAAGGCGATGACCGACTCAACCTCAAAGATAGTCCACATACCTTATGAGAAGGCATACGAAAAAGGGTTTGAAGATATGAGAAACAGGCAGCCCGATATTAGCAAGATTAAGGAGCATGTAGGTTTCAAGCCAAAAGTGGATATAGATGAGATGCTCGATAGTATAATAAAAGATTTTGAGAAGTAGGAGAATAGAGTATGTTTCTTACAGTTATAGATATAATAAGCGCGCTCTTTTTGTCGGCAATACTATCTTATCTTTTGACACCCGCAGCAGGCCTCTTTGCAAATAAGATAGGCCTCCTCGACAAGCCAAAGAGCACAAAGGCGCATGCCCATCCTACACCATTATTGGGAGGTTTGGCTATCTTTACAGCATATTTCCTGGCTGTAATTTTTGTTGCAGGAATGGATAAAAAAGTTGCAGGTATACTGACGGGAGGTATTATACTCTTTACCATAGGTATAATTGATGACAGATTCGGTATAATGCCGAAATTAAAGCTCTTTGGACAGATAGTGGCTGCTCTGATAGTGTTCAGGCTGGGCATAAGGGTGGAGTTTATCGAGAATTATTACCTCTCTATGCTCTTTAGCTGTTTCTGGATAATAGGCATAACGAATGCAATAAATCTTCTCGATAATCTTAATGGCTTATCTGCAGGCATAACTATGATAGCTGCCTTTTTCTTCGGCGTACTGGCATGGTTAAGGGGAGATCTCATGGTAGCAACCCTTGCGTTTGCCCTGTGCGGGAGCACGTTCGGTTTCCTGAGGCATAATTTTCCCAAGGCGCATATATTCATGGGAGACGCAGGCAGCCTCTTCATAGGCTATCTACTCTCTGTCATAGCCATACTCGGAAATTGGTCAGCGCCCACAAAGCTTACCTCTCTGACCATACCTTTCTTTATACTGGGGTACCCTATATTCGATACGACACTCGTTATTATATCGAGGCTAAGCCAGGGTAGGTCAATATTCCAGGGGGGTAAGGACCACTCATCTCACAGGCTGGCACTCCTGGGTTTAAAGAAGAGAAGAGCGGTGCTTTTGATATTTTTTATAAATTTCTGTCTTGGGCTCTCCGGTTTTGTATTGTCCAGAGTAAAGACACCATTGGCCGCTGTCCTGATAGCGCTTGTCGCATTTTTTTGTATGGTAGCATTAGGTATAAGACTCGGGATGGTCAAGGTAGGGAGTGCTGGAAGGCGAAAGGGATGAGTCCAAAAGCAAAGAATAGTACGGTCAAGACCCTGAATAAGATCATAGAGTGGTCTCTTTACATCCTCTTATTCTCAATCCCCGTTTCAAAAACTCTTATAGAGATATGCGCCACACTAGCTATAATATGTTGGGTCATAAAGAGGATCCTATTGGGTAGGGAGGGATTGGATGGCCTGAGGACCGATATAAACTTGCCCATCGCGGTATTCTACTTTATAAGCCTGTTGAGTATATTCTGGTCTACGCATCCTAATATTAGCGCAAGCGCCTTTGTGCGCAAACTTAGCGAGTATGTAATTCTCTATTTTATCGTTGCAGAGATGGCATGCGAGAAGAGGATAGTCCGCAATCTTATTGCCATATTAGCGGCATCGGCCTTCCTCGTGTGTATCGACGGCCTATATCAGAAGGCTATCGGCATAGATTTTATAAGAGGATATAGCATGTTTAATCTTAAACGCGTAACATCCTGTTTTAAGTTTCCGAATGGATTGAGCGCATGGCTGCTTATGGTATTCTTTCCGTTTGCAAGCCTCGCATTTTTATATACTACAAAACGTTCTTCTTTGACCGGAGATCACAAGAACCATCTTTTACCTAAGGCGATAAATTATATACTGGTTGCCCTGATCCTCTATACGCTCTTCTTCACTTATACAAGGGGCGCATTTATAAGTTTTGCAGCGGGTCTTACCTTGTTTCTTTTCTTGATAAGCGGCAAGAGATTTCGTGTAGTCTTCTTTAGCCTGGCAGCGGTCATTATATTGTTGATCTTGTTTTTGCCAAAGGAATTGAAGGAACCCATAGGATTGTCGAACATCGTATCATATGGTACCTCAGGGAAGCATAGGTTGAGGATGTGGGCGACGGCATGGAGGATGTTTGCGGATAGGCCGTTTACAGGCCAGGGGCTTAACACATTCATGGCAAATTACGAGGCCTTTAGGGGCCCGCATGAAGAAGGTATATGGTATGCGCACAACTGTTATCTGCAGATGGCAGCGGAGATAGGGGTATTTGGCCTGCTCTCTTTTCTCTGGATGATAATAAAGACGGCTGTCGTTTCGATTAAGTCATGGAGGCGAATAAATGACGAGTTCCTGAGATTTGCATATCTCGGGCTCTTCTGCGGGATAATGTCATTCCTTTTCCATAGCGGCATGGAGACGTCGCTATATTCTCTGAAGCTTGTGGTATTATTCTATTTCTCGTTAGGGTTATTAATGGGGATAAAAAAGGTAGGGATGCAAAATGGAAAAGTATAAACTTGATTGCAGGCTCTTTAGCGGCTATAAGCCGTGTTCGCCAGGGAAATTATGCCAGGATTGCAGGGATTACTCACCGATGGGGACGAGGATATTGATCATAAACCTTGATGCACTGGGTGATGTCCTGAGGACGACTGCAATGCTCCATCCGTTGAAGAGGAAATATCCTGAAAGCCATGTAACATGGCTTTCATCGAAAGGTGCTGTAAAGCTGCTTGAAAATAACCATTATATAGACAGGGTGCTTGAGTATTCCTCTGAAAGCGCCATCCTCCTTTTGACAGAAAAATTTGATCTGGTCATGAGTGTCGATAAATCGAAAGTGGGCGGTTCACTCGCAAACCTTGTGGACGCAAAAGAGAAGCTCGGTTTCGGTATAGCGGAGACCGGTGTAATATATCCGTTTAATAAAGAGGCGGAATACCTCTACGAGGTGGGGTTAAACGACCGGCTTAAATTCAAAGATAATAAAAAGACCGAGCAGGAGCTCCTCTGCGAGGCCATGGTGCTCGAATATAAAAGAGACGAATATATCTTAAACCTTACGGATAAAGAAAAGGAATTCATAGAGAGATACAAAAAAGAGGCCGGCATAAAAGAAGGCCAGGCAGTCATAGGTTTCAATACAGGCTGCTCAAACACGTATCCGTATAAAAAACTGAGCTTTGATAAACAGCTCCTCCTTCTAAAAAAGCTCTCTAAGATATTCCCGCAGGATAAGATACTCTTGTTAGGCGGCAAGGAAGATACGGAGAATAACAATCTTCTTAAGAAAAAACTGCAGAACAAGGTTATCTCTACGCCGACAGAGCAGGGCCTGAGAAAGGGGCTGCTCTTTGTGGCCCTGTGCGATATTGTGCTTACCGGTGATACGCTGGGGTTACATATTGCAGTTGCCCTCAAAAAGAAGATAATTGCTTGGTTTACCATCTCGTGCGTAGATGAGATAGACTTATACGACAGAGGCGTGGTGATTACGGCCGAAGTAGACTGCAGACCGTGCTGGAAAAGCGAGTGCAGTGTGGAGCCGAAGTGCAACGATAAGGTAGATGTGGATCAGATATGCGAAGCAGTAAAAAGGGTACATCCAAAAGCGGTGCAGAAGGTTTAAGGATACTCCTCATAAACCCATTTGGCATAGGGGATGTAATATTCTCTACGCCATTGATAGAGATCCTAAAGACCCGCTTTCCCGATTCGTACCTATGTTTCGTCTGTAACAAGAGGACATACGATGTTATCGAGAAGTGCCCTAAGCTGGACAAGGTTTATGTATTTGAAAAAGGCGACCAGAAGAGGCTATGGAGAGAGAATAAGATATTATCCCTTAAGAGTTTTGTGGAATTTACAAAACAGATTAAGAGAGAACGTTTTGATATTGCGATAGATATGTCGCTTGGCCATCAATACAGCTTCTTTCTAAAACTTATAGGTGTACCCCAGCGGGTAGGGTTTGATTATAAGGGCAGAGGGAGATTCCAGACGGCCAAACTGAAGTTTAAAGGTTTTGACGACAAGCCTATAGGTGAGTACTATAAGGATCTATTGAGGCTGATAGACCTCGATATATACGACGCGCCTTCCGGCATATGGTTCGGCAGCATGGATATAGAATATATAGACAATTTTTTTAAAGAGAAGCGCCTATATGGTAAGAGGGTTATAGGTATCTCACCCGGAGGCGGTATAAGCTTTGGGAAAGAGAATATAGTATTTAAGAGATGGCCGGCCTCAAGCTTTGCCGCCCTCTCTGACAAGCTTATGAAGGAACCCGGGACCGAGGTAGTCTTGATGTGGGGACCCGGTGAAGAGGGTTTGATAGATGAGATCAAGGGCATGATGGAGGGGGAACCGGTCATAGCGCCCCCTACGACCATAGGGCAACTTGCAGCGCTGATGTCGCAGTGTGATGCAGTAGTCTGCAATGACAGCGGGCCGCTCCATATCGCTGCGGCTGCCGGTGCGAGGACGGTATCCATATTCGGGCCTTCTGACCCTAACGTTTACGGCCCGTACCCTAAGAGTGATAAGCATATCGCATTGAAAAGCGGCATAGATTGCAGCCCATGCTACAGAAGGTTTAAGATACCGAAATGTGGTGACCTTAAGTGCCTGGGAGGAATAGATTATAGAGAAGTCTTTGAGGTGGTAAAGAGCCATGCGAGAAATGAACGAATCTCAGTGTGACATAATCATAGTCGTCTGGAACCAGCTAACTGCTACCAGAAAGTGCGTAGATGCGATAGAGCGTTCTACACATTATCCTTACAGGCTTATTTTGGTAGACAACAATAGTGATGAGTATACGGCGGAATACCTAAACGGCCTGGCAAGAGGACGCGATTCAGTTACGCTGATAAGGAATAGCGAGAATATGGGATTTATAAAGGCGGCAAATCAGGGCCTGAGGCTGGCGGCGTCCCCTTATGTATGCCTTATGAATAATGATACCGTCGCGACGGCAGGATGGCTTGGAAAGATGGTTGCCCTGGCTGAAAGTGATACAGGGATAGGCCTGGTAAATCCAAAGAGTGAGTCACCGGGCAGCCTCTCCCTGGAAGAATA
>JABMRJ010000055.1 GCA_013202745.1 Candidatus Omnitrophota bacterium | reverse complement strand
GGCAATCCGCCGGTTTAAATGTCGGTATATCTATCTTAAGAAGGCTTAAAAATTTACCTCCGAAATCTATATTCTTACCCCTGCATACAAGGCTGCCTACCCCCGCCAGCGCAGCACCGCTTTTTTTTACCATCTCTATCACTTCTTTTGTAGACCTCCCGGTAGTTACTACATCCTCTACCACCAGTATCCTGTCATTTTTGTCTATGCTAAAGCCGCGCTTTAAAGTCATGATACCGTCTTCCCTTTCAGAGAATAGGGCCTTTACGCCAAGCGCTCTTGCGACTTCATGGGATACTACCACGCCGCCGAGTGCCGGGCCTATGACTGCGGTTATATTGTCATCCGTAAATTTTGAGGCGAGTTCTTTGCAGAGCCTTTCTGCAGGCTTTGCATTCTGGAGCACAAGAGCGCACTGGAGATACTGACCGCTGTGGAGGCCGCTGGATAGTTTAAAGTGCCCTTTAAGTAATCCGCCGGCACCTTCGAATATCTCTAAGATATCTTTTTCTTTCATTCTATCTCGCTTATTATCTTTTCCGCAGCGTCTTTCGGATCTTCTGCTTCGGTTATGGGCCTGCCTATCACTATATAATCTGCGCCTCTGTCAAAGGCCTCTTTTGGTGTCGCCACCCTCTTCTGGTCTGCCTTTGCTGCCCCTGCAGGCCTTACGCCCGGTGTGATGACTATAAAGTCTTCTCCGAGCTTCTTTTTTATAATCTCGATCTCCTCTGCAGAAGCGACTACACCGTCCAATCCGGACTTCTTGGCCGTCTCTGCAAGGTACAGGACCTGATCTTTTACATCACGTTCTACGCCTATAGATTCTAAGTCTTTCTTATTCATGCTCGTCAGTACTGTTATCCCTAATATCAACGGCCTTTTTGTATTGAGTTTATCGGAGACCTCTCTGGATGATTCTACGGCTTTTTTCATCATAGACGGCCCGCCGCATGCATGGACATCAAACATATCAATGCCCAATTTCGCTGCCGCGGCTGCAGACTTGCCTACGGTAGCCGGTATATCGTGGAATTTAAGGTCCAGGAAAGAAGCTGCCCCTTTTAATTTCATTATGTTGAGTACTTCCTGGCCCGCGGTCGTAAAAAGCTGGCTTCCGATCTTGAAAGTCTTTATGGTAGGGTATAGCTTATCAAGGAGGTTCCTGCATATCTCTACATCGTTTACGTCGAGAGCTACTATGATCCTGTCTTTACGCCTAAACTTTTCCATTTTAACGCTCCTGTTAAAATAAAGCGTATATAAAAGACGACAATGCGGAACCTTCTGCAAATACTATAAGAAGCCCGAGGAGTATGAGTAATACTACTATGGGTGCAAGCCACCAGCGTTTGCGCACCTTCATGAATGCCCACAATTCCTTAAATATAGATAACTTGCTAAAAAATCCTGACATGAATCCCATCTACCTTATACCCCTTAATCCTTGTCTATCTCTGACATTTTATACTTTCTTCTGTAGTCTTCCTTCTCTACAAGTGTTTTCATGCGCGTTTTATCCAGAAGGAAGTTGCCCATCACAAGATAATCTATACCGCTTCTCATAAAACATAGATATGCATCATGCGGTGTGCATACTATCGGCTCGCCCCTTAGGTTGAAGGATGTATTTAAGAGTATCGGGCAGCCGCTCTGTTTATAAAATTCATTTATGAGGTCATAATATATAGGGTGGTCTTCTTTTGTTATCGTCTGTATGCGCGCCGAGCCGTTTACATGGGTAACGGCGGGTATGAATCTCTTATCTTTTTTCACCTGGGCTACGAGCAGCATAAAGGGGCTCGGTTTATCGAGTTCAAAAAAGTCCTTTGCCTTGTCCAGGAGCACTGTCGGAGCAAACGGGCGGAATTCTTCCCTGAATTTAATCTTTGAGTTTACCGTGTATTTAGCGTCGGGGTTGGTGGGGTCTGCAAGTATAGATCTTGAGCCGAGGGCACGCGGGCCGAACTCCATCTTGCCCTGCAGCCATCCGACAACCTTCTTCTTCCTTAAGATCTGAGTCACCTTCTTCACGAGGTCGTCTTTATTAAACTCCTCGAACTCTATATTGTTGGATACAAGATAATCTTTTACTGTATCTGAATAATCCGGTCCGAGGTATGCATTTTTGAAGGCGTCTTTGGTTCTTTTATTTTTAAGCAATGTGTAGTAGATATAAGATGCGACTCCTATAGCGCAGCCTGCATCACCTGCTGCCGGCTGTATGAATACATCCTCAAAAGGGGTCTCTCGTAAAATACGGCCGTTTGCCACACAATTGAGCGCTACTCCTCCGGCCATGCATAGTTTTTTCTGGCCGGTCTCTTTGTGTATATGATTGGCCATGCGCAGGACTATCTCCTCTGTAACTTTTTGTATACTCGCTGCGAGGTTTTTGTCTTTCTGGGTAAGTTCGGATTCCGGGGATCTCCTCGGCCCGCCGAAGAGTGAGTCGAAGTTTCTGTTTGTCATGCGCAGGCCGTAGTCGTAGGCGAAGTACTTCATGTTCATCCTGAAGCTTCCGTCCGCTTTTACGCTTATAAGGTTATCCATGATGAGATCGTAATAGACCGGCTCGCCGTACGGTGCAAGCCCCATAACTTTATATTCGTCGTTGTTGACCTTAAACCCGAGATAATATGTGAATGCATTATAGAGAAGCCCTAAAGAATGCGGGAATCGTATCTCTTTTAGGATATCTATGTCATTGCCCTTCCCCACCCCGTATGCCGCTGTTGTCCATTCTCCTACGCCGTCTATGGTCAAGATAGCCGCTTCTGCGAATGGCGATGCCAGAAATGCGCTCGATGCATGGGAGAGGTGGTGCTCGATGAAGAAAATCTCTTTCTTGAAACCGAGTTTTTCTTTTATAAGCTGCGGTACCCACAGCTTTTCATGTAGCCACATAGGCATGGCTTTGAAAAATGACGGGAAAGACCTCGGGAATGTCGCTATATATGTGGATAGTATCCGCTCGAATTTTAGGAGGGGTTTATCGTAAAATCCTACGTGGTCTAGGTCCGATACCTCGATACCGCCTGCCTTGAGGCAATAATCTACGGCATTTTTGGGAAAACCGAAATCATGTTTCTTTCTCGTGAAGCGCTCTTCCTGCGCTGCAGCTACTACCTTGCCGTCTTTAATGAGGGCGGCCGCTGAATCATGGTAATATGCGGATATCCCTAATATATTCATCTTAAAATTGCCTCTTGCAGCGTTCGCGGTCAGTCGGTATGTGCTCCTTGGCCAGCCAGTATGTAGACTTATCTATAAACCTCTTGTCGAGAAGGTCTTTTCTGCATAGAAAGCTTATGATGCTTACTATGCTTATACCACCAAAATATAT
>JABMRJ010000054.1 GCA_013202745.1 Candidatus Omnitrophota bacterium | reverse complement strand
TATCTATAGCTACCGTTTCTTCGCTCTCTATCCTCTCTCCCAGCCATTTATAAGCAAGTGTCCTTGTGTCGGGTTCCCTGGTAAGAGATGCCAGGCGCGCTATGCCTCTCGCATGTGGGTAGATGCCGCCTGCGATCAGAATGCCCGTGACCAACAATGCCGCAAGCCTGTTCTTTTCCCGAAAGTATAGATATATATTGTAGAGGGATAGCGCCACAATGCATACCTGCAGCGATGATATAGCTATGAAGCGATGAGTGTAGAACATCTTAATGAAGAATATGAGGAAGAAAAACATCAGGGCCACAAACGAAAATATTATACCCATAGCCCTTCTCTTTGCCGGTTCGATTCTTTTATTGAAGAGTACCAGCACAGAAAGAAGCGCCAATACAGTATATACCGGCCCCATCTGCTCATTAAATATATAGCTTCTCACGACATTCAGCATACTCTTTAAATCAATTGTATATATCCTGAAAGACTTTGTGTATGCACCTAAGAGGTATATGAAGACCTGATACCCGTAGTGGTAGAACTTTACAAAGAGCCCGAGATTGAATATAACGGCCACAGGAATAAAACCATACAGGAAATAGTATGGGATACAACCCTTCTTTACCAGAGCGGTTGAGATACGCCCTGCTATGGCACTTCGCTGTATGAATATTTTATAGATAGCTATGATCACCGCCGCTATAGCGAGTGCAGCACCCCCCACCATCGCCGCCAGTCTGTACTTTATGGATAAGAAGTAGAGCAGTGTCTCTCTGGAATTTCCCGCTATATAAACAACCAATGCACAGTAGCATACAAGTGCCGCTACACAAAGGAGTACAACCTGCCTCAGCCTATATCTTTTCTCAAATGGAGTTATTGCCAATGGACCTTCAGGTCTCTTTCTTGCGATTCCATATACGACTACCGGTATTATCAGAAGGATCGCCAAACTGTATTCCGTGGTAGCGCACAAGGCGCTCACTGCGCCCAGCAGTATTGCCTTCTTTCTGCCGGGTGAATCATAGAGACGGATAGTAAGATATGCCATGGCAGCCAGGAAGAAGAGTGAGAGACTCTCCTGTCTTAAGACGAGGCTGTATTGATACTGCAGAAAAAGAAATGCATTCATTAAAAGCCCTGCAAGGGATATGGCACTGCTGCCTGTACAACGTTTCAGTATCTTGTATACAAAATATCCGCTCATGACGTTAAAAAGAGTGAATACCCCTTTACCGATTAGGACAGAATAGTAAGCAAACTCTGTAGAGAGCTGGTAGTTCATCGTCTCTTTTGTTAAGAATGTAGCCGCTATACTGCTTACAGTATGGCCTGCGAGCCCCATACTGACCAATAGCTTCGATACCCAGCCTAAAGATAGCATGACGAGCGATTGAATATACATCGATATGCTGCTATACATGAAGTAGTCGGGTATGGGATCTCCCTTGTAGAGCATGATGTTTGAGAAGTAAAATATTTTGGCATCGTCTGCCCATTTATACGGTAAGCCAAACCTTATGCCATAGAAACGCACCGCTATGCCTGCGAGTATTACAAGAAAGACCGGTAACATATAGTAGATGCTATTTCGTCTTTTCACCTTTTTCTCCTACAACGACCACGTATGTAAATAGGTCCCTTATATTGAAATGTGCCTTATCTATATTCAATCTTGCTTCCTTAAAAAGACGCCCCGCCCACTCTCTCGAATCGAAGCGTGAGCATTCATCCGGATATAACTTTAGGGTACGTCCAAATATCTTATCTGCCAGAAAGATCACGCTTGAAAGGACCATTACAGACAATCCGTACTTCGGCGGCCAGAATAACATAAGCCTTCCATCGTTATCGAGTACGCGTCCGGACTGTTTTAGTATTGCAACTATATCATCTTCGCGGAAATGTTCCATTACTCCGAGATTCCAGATACCCTTAAATGCGCCCTCTTTGAAGGGCGGGTTGAATATATCGCCACATACATAATGGACCTTTTTGTGATCCGGCATTGACCTGGCAAGCTCAAGCGCCTCTAAAGAGAGGTCCATCTTGATAAACGTCGCATCCCTGAATCCTATCCTGCTGTCCGATTCACCGCTTCCGCAGCCTGCATGCAGATATATGCTGCCCGTCTCATCATTAAAAAACTTCTTAAAATAATGCCTGACTGCGCGGGATATTATAAATTTGCGGTATATCCTGGCGAGAATGGCATATGGTCCTTTTTTCCCGGATGCCTTTCTCCAATATGCATCCCAGTCCATACTCTTCATATCTAAGGCAGTCTTCTCTTTTAAGATATATGACCTCCTATAAAGAAGAGACCTAACACACAGGTTCCAAAGTTTAAAGACGCTTGTAAAGACATCTTTAAGCTTCATCTTGGAATGGCCATAACAGCGCCTGGGCAGCATAATCGGAATCTCTTTTATCTTCAATCCGTTCAAAAAGAGCACGTAGAGACTCTCGAAGAAGAATGAATAACTGCTCGAGTGAATAATTTTGAAGATCTCCGGCCTTATCCTGTCTAATCTGTAGAGCCTGTAGGCACCTGTCGCATCATACGGCATACAGAGAAGAAACTTTGTTAAGAAATGTCCGAAATGTGTAAGGAACCTCCTCTGGAGGTTCCAATCTTCGAGGCTCCGCTCTTCCATGTACCTCGATCCTACTACTATGTCATAATCGTCAGCGAATTTTATAAACTCCCTTATGTACTCTGTCTTATGCGTAAAGTCGCAGTCCATCGTCAAGAGCAGTTTATAACTATTGTTATACGCAAAAGATATGCCCTCTTTATGGGCGCTGCCTATGCCCAACTTTGCGGGCCTGTGTATGGCATATACACCCTTATCATGTACGGCCAGTTCATCTATTATCCTGCCTGTACCATCAGGTGAATTATCATCTATAAAGAGTATATCGGCAGATATGCCGAGCGACTTTATCTCCCCGTAGATCTTCTCTACGTTTTCGTGCTCATTATATGTCGGTATAAATATGAGGAGTCTGTCCTTCGTCATCTCTCAAGCTCCGAATCTACCATTATACGTGCTATATTTTCCATATCCTTCTTCGGCTTCCATCCGGTAAGGGCCTTCAATCTTCTATTGTCACCAAAGAGAATCTCTTTCTTCTTCTTTCTTATAATACCCTTATTGACAACTACAAATCTCCTCCAATTGAGGCCCAGATAATCAAAGACCTCGCTTGCAAAATCCTTTACCTTAGAGAGGCGCCCGCTCGATATTATAAGATCCTGCGGGTTTTTAAGCTGCATTATCTTATGCATGGCCCTAACGTAGTCGCCCGCATATCCAAAATCTATACTCGCTTCAATATCCCCAAGGATCAGTTTATTCTTAATGCCCCTCTTTATGGCCACTGCACTCTCAACGATCTTCTTGGAGACGAAACTCGATCCCCGTAGTGGAGACTCATGGTTATACAATATGCCTACGGAGGCAAATATGCTGTATTCGGTCCTATAAAAACGGCAGAGTCTTGCCCCGGCGTATTTTGTAATGCCATATACACAATCAGGGTTAAATGGCGTCGTTTCATCCTGTTGTCTTTTTCCATTCTTCCCGAACATGTGGCATGAACCGGCAAAAAAGAACCGCGTCTTTTTTGAGAATCTCCTTATCGCCTCCAGGATATTCCTGGTGGCTGCCACATGGACCTCGTAGCTCTTATTGTATACTTCCGCGCTTTCAGAGATACCCTTGTCCTGGGATGAATGGTGAAATGCCGCAAGATGGTATATCTCATCAGGCTTTATGCGTTTAATAAACCTGCAAACGCCTTCAGCATCTGAAAGATCGGCCTTCAGCATAATACCTTTGGGTATTAAGGCATTTCTCTTCGTATCTATACCATAGACGGTATAGCCCTTACTCTCAAGATACTTATAGAGATAGGTGCCGTCCTGCCCTGATATACCCGTAATTATCGCCTTTTTCATCTTCCCACGCTCTCTATTTCAGGCAGAGGAAATAAAAATTTGCCTCCGCTATCTAAAAAATCCCCTTCTCTCTTTATGAATTCATCTTTAAAATGCCACGGAAATACAAGGAAATATTTTGGCCTTCTGGATCTCGCCTCTTCCTCGGATACAATAGATATCCCGGTACCCGGAGTGAACCTGCCGAACTTTGCAGGGTTCCTGTCAGCGATGGCAGGTATATCTAAACTACCCAACCCGCAAAACTGCAGGACTACATTACCTTTAGTTGAAGCGCCGTATCCCACAACAAGTTCGTCCTTCTCCTTTGCCTCTTTTATAAATTTCACAAGATCGTCCCTATGCTTGTATACTCTCTCCTTGAAAGCGGCGTATTGTCTTAAAGTATCTAACCCTTCTTCTAATTCATTTCTTAGTATAGGTTCTATATGCTCATTCCGAGGCTTATACTCCGAACGCTCTTTCGCAACCGTAATAGCAAAACTGCCTCCGTTTATATCATTTAAAGAGACATCAATTACCTTAAGGCCTGTTGCCTTCGCCATCCACGCTATCTGTCTTAAGCCGTAATACTCCAGGTGCTCATGACAAACGGTATCATATGCATTCCTCTTAAGCATAAGTGGCATATAACTCTGTTCAAAGACCCATATCCCGTCATCTGCAAGGATGCTCTCTATATCGCGCATAAAATCTATGGGTGATTCGAGATCATAGAACATGGCTATAGAAGTAACTACCTGCGCCTTCTTTTGGCCGTATATAGATCTGAATGCGGAGGGGCTAAAGTAATCAACGACGAGTTTTATCCTATCGGTGTAATACTCTCTTAACTTGCCGCTGCTGGGATCCATACCAACAAGAGACAACCCCTTGTCAGGATAGGCCTTAAGGAGAGTGCCGTCATTACTGCCGATGTCTAGGACTATATCATCCTTCTTCAAATCCACCATCTTTAAGATGTTATCCACTATCTCCTGGAGATGTCTTCTCATAGTCTTGTTTATGCCTGATCTATATCCGTAATTATCTCCATACATAAAGCTTGGGTCTACGCTATGCTTAAGCTGAAGCAAGCCGCATGCTTCCCCAGAACCATCTTCTGCACACTTTACAAGCTCAAGAGGAGCTTTTGTAACTGTATCGTTCTTCTTGGATGGAAATATGCCCGTTAGATACTGGGTTCCAAGATCCAGTACCGCGTTTAGCTCATCATTACCGCATACCCTGCATTTCGTTATCTCTCTATACATCCCTTCACCCTGTATTCCGCTCTATAAAATCGAGCCAGTCGCAAGCGCGCTTCTTCCATGACCACTTATCCTCAATAATCTCTCTATTTCTGCGCCCCATCTCTGTAAGCCTGCTGCGCTTATCGGAAAAAAATCTTAGCTTATCGGCTATATCCTTTACATCCCTATTGACAAGAAATCCATTATCATTATCCTGCACCAGGTCTACGCATCCGCCTACACGGGTGCTCACAACAGGCCTCCCGCAGGCCGAGGCTTCGAGGACACTCAGAGAGAACCCTTCAGAGCTCGAGGCACAGAGATACAGCTCTATGCCGTTATAAAACCGAGGCATATCGTCAAGCGGCACATAATGGCCGTCTGAAGGCATCGCCTTCTTAAATTCCACGCCTGCCATCTTACACGCCGGCTCTATCAACTCGGTTATACCCTTGCGCCAGTCGTGTTTCAGAGAACCGGAATACCCGACCCTCAGCTCGCCATCTTCCTTTACGGGTTCTGTAGGCAAAAATAGCTCTGTATCTACGCCATTAGGCGTATATGAGATATTCTTCAAACCGGAATCCTTAAATATAGAATAGAGCCGTTTACTTACTACATTCACGCCATGGCATCTCTCCAAGGCAGAGATCAACTTTCTCGGAGGCTTAACATCCTTATCGGGCGTTGTCTCTCTTTTGTCCCATGCGTGGTGTGAGTGTATACCGGTCAATATCTTATCATCATCGATAAAGGGAAATCTCTTCTTATACCTTCTCCCTGTACCGAATAACCCTCTTCTTTCCGCGAATATGAGCTGCCACCCTATAAAGAAGCAGAGGTCGTAGCTTTTGTGTATCTCTTTAAGTGACCTGCCGTCGGCCTTTATGTAATAAATATCAAGTGCGAGGCCTTTCCTATCGTTATATTTAACAAGGGCCTTCGCTATAGAATCGTACGCCCAATCCCTTTTATCGCAGATCAACAATACCTTGGTCATCTTTCACCTATAACAACCGGTTTAGGGTATTTGCCGAAATCGAAGATCTGTATTTTCTTGAATCCATGTCTTTGTAGTAGCTCTTTGATTCCCTCTGTTCCTGCATATTTTGTCTCAATTCTATTTTTGTATTTTGGTGAGGCAAGGCGTATCAGGTTGCCCTGCATAACTACCGTATCCGTCATCTTTGATAGTTCCTCCATCACAAAATCTATTCTTTCCTCAAAATGATAAATCACACAAAATAGGCACGCAAAATCAAATTTACCTAAATCCCCTAATCCTTCTCTGGCGTTTTTTTTGATAAATTTTACATTTTCAAAATTCTTCTCAAGCTTTCTAGAGAAAAAATCTTTAGCAAAGAGCGCATGCCTTATGTCTCTATCTATGCCGATTACCTCGGATGCGCCCATCTTGGCCATCTCGAGGTCATATATACCGGCGTTACAGCCCACATCCAAGATCCTTTTCTCTTTAACGTCCGGGAAACAGAACTTCAGGAAATTATTCCAATTGTTGTAGCCGCCTGCCCCGTCTCTCCGTAAATCCCTTCTTACCTTAATGCCGTCAAAATCCATATAATAATACCATCTTCCCAGGGCATCTATCTTTGTTTTTAGATTTTTGTCTATTTTTCTAAATAGCATCGTCTCTTATCCACAATCTCGCCCGTATCCAGGACGTGGTAGCAATTGCCGGTCAGGCTTAGAGGGTCTATTCTCACAAAATCGGTGTAAAGGACTCTCCCTCTTAGCCTGCCGCCTGAGTAGGCCTTCCTACCCTTAAACTTTTCGTAAATTCTCTTTCTCTTATTTACTTCTCTGCCCACTATCCACAATAGTGGCCTTGGTCCATATACCTCTTTAACCTCTACTTCTCTTATACCCAGAAATTTCAATATGCTCGCTCTATGAGAACCGTCCAGCCGCGCGCCATTGGTAGTTACGATTATAGGTTCTTTATCATCTTTGCCGGCTCTTATCTTCTCGTATAGATCTACAAATCTCTCTATTCTTTTTGATAGAAAATCTTGGTCAATGTTGCCGTAGAATTTCTTCTGTTCTACATACGGTAGATCGGAAAACCCTGCGGACTTATCATGCCTTTTCAGTACTTCTATATGGTTCTTACAATCGTAGGCGAGGCTCTCTGTACCTTTTTTTACCACCCTGTATTTTTTTGTCCCAAGCAAAAAACTCTTTATCCTGGAATTTCGTATGCCTATATAACTCATTTTGTCCTTTTTAACTCCAGCAGTAACACCTTTATCTTTTTATAGTCGAGTTTGTAAACACAGGCCGCCCTATGAGCCCCGTTCCAGATTTCATATCCGCTCATCTCTCTTTTATAGCCATAATATGACGCCATGGGCTTATCTAAAATGGATACCTTGTTCTCAACAAGATAGCGGTATCCGTCTTTTTTAATACTGTCAAAAAGGGCCGTTAACCTCTTGATCTTATACAATATCCATTGGTCTGTCCTGACATCGCTGTCAAGCCCCATATCGCGATACGCTTTGTGCAGGGCGTAATACCGCGTATCTTTCCATCTCTCTGATGTAAAGAGCTCTTCTTTATATTTTTCATACAGGTCTAAGACCTCAATATGCATAGAGTATTTAATCGATGTGTTGAATTTTCCATTTTCATCTTTCATCAGGGCGCCTACTGCCGGACACAGAGTCCTGTCATCAGTCTTTTCATTAGACATCTCGCAAATCGGCCACCATCCTAAATTCAATGTGTCGATATCTACCCAGATAAAATCCTTTATCTCCACGTTTCTCTTTTTTAGCTTAATATCTTTTGCTATAAATCTTCTAAAAGAAGTCATAAAAACACCTTTAACTAAGGTCGTCTACCTTTCTCAATTTTTCCATAACGGACTTTTCGGTGTCGAGGATGCGCTTGTCGCTGCTGCCGAATGATCTTTCTATAATCCTTATATCCCTTATGAGCCTGATGACACCCGATGTCTCTACCGAAGCTGCCTGGTCCGTGCCCCACATACTCCTATCGAGTGTTATATGCCTCTCTATTACGCTAGCGCCCAGAGCGACTGCAGCCAGGCTTATCTGGAGACCCACCTCATGGCCGGAGTAGCCTATGGGACAGTTAAACTTATCTTTAAGCGTCCTTATGATATTGAGGTTTACATCTTCATGCTTTACAGGATATGTCCCAACCGCGTGCATGATGACGAGGTTATCCTCACCCAGAAGACCCACTGCCTTCTCTACAGACTCCATATCACTCATACCTGTAGATAAAAAGACCGGGACCTGCCTCTTTGTCTTTATCTCTTTGACTCGCTCGAGGTACTTCTTATGCGTAATGAGTGCGGAGGGCACTTTGAGAAAGGAGAGCCCATACTTATCTATGAATCTTAAGGATGATATATCCCAGCATGATACCGACCACATGATACCCTTATCCCGGCAGTATCTATCTATCTCGTTGTACTCATTCTCCCAGAACTCGAGCCTCTTTCTATAATCGAGGTAATCCATTATGCCCCAGGGGGTCTCCCTCTTTACATCCTTATATACTTCAGGGACGGCCTCTTCCGGGTTTCTCTTTTGGAACTTGACCGCATCGCATCCGGCAAAGTGAGCCACATCGATAAGTTTCTTCGCTATCCCGATATCCCCGTTGTGGTTTATCCCTATCTCTGCTATAAAGAATACGGGATGCCCTTCACCTATGCCTCTATTTCCTATCTTTACCTTATGCATCACTTAATCGCCTCCGGTTTATAATATCAGATCTATTACTTCTCTGATGGCGCCGCTGCCGCCTCTTCTTTTACAAACGTAATCTGCTTTCTTCTTTACCTCTTGGACCGCATTCGCGGGGCAGGCTGAGAAACCTACCTTCTCTATAACCTCCAGGTCCTGTATATCATCCCCCATAAAGGCCGTCTCGCTTAAATTTATATTCTCTCTATCGAGGTACCTCTTGAGCGTACCCCACTTATCCCGCACACCGAATAGGTTCTCTTTTATCTTAAGTTTTTCGAGCCTGCTTCGGGCTATCCCCGACTCTTCCGCAGATATGACCAACACCCTCTTCTTTTTCAAGAACTCCACTATGCCCTTCCCGTCCACCCTGCTGAATTTAACCATCCTCTCTCCGCTGCCTGCGCAGTAGACACTGCCGTCTGTAAAGACGCCGTCCACATCCAGGGCGAGAAGCCTTATCTTCTTTAGATCTACGCCGCGCCTTAAATAGAGTTCCTTCTTTAGAAATACCGCTTCTGCGAGGTCCCAATCTGCGGGTTCATCCAATTCAAAATATGAATATTGCGGCATGGGGTAGATCCCTATCTTTCCTGAGAGCCTGTTCTTATACTCTTTAAGCCTCTTTCTTGATGTAATGTAGAATGCGCCGTTCTCAACGAAGAAGCCCTTGAAATCCTGCCTCCTTGGCCTATTATTATAGTCATAATTCAAAGGTATAGCCGCACCTCTCTTCCTGCTCCACAAAAACTTCTTCTGGAAGACGGCAGATAGGAGGCTATCGAAATTCTTATTTTTATAAAGGCGGTAGGCCTTCTCTATATCCTTACTCGTTACGAAGGGGTTAGTCCCCTGTAGAAATAAGAGGTCATTGAAATTGTATCTCTCTGCAGCTTCAAGGAGAGCGACCTCAGAAGGGGCATTATCCAAAGATGACCTCCTGCTCCTCGCTACCACCCTTAATTTCTTAAGCCCGAAGCCCTCGGCTGTATCTCTTATCCTGGCGGAGTCCGTAGAGATAAGGACTTCTTTGACTACTGAAGAGTCATTTGCTGCCTTCGCAGCCCAGTATATCAATGGCTTACCGGCAAAATCTTTGATATTTTTAGCCGGTATGGATTTTGAGCCCATTCTTGCGGGTATAACAGCCGTTACGCTATTTCTAGTAGTCTTTTCCATATTATCCTTTGGATTCCCCCAATAAATCTTTTATATCTTCCATATCTTTATCTTTGTAGTAATTTTTGAAACTGGTCTTTGTCATGATGTTAAAAGGTTTCATATTATTCCTTATAAGGTAACTCTGAATCAGGCCTATATATTCCTCCTGAAGCTTCCTAAGCCCCTCAAAAGAGATGGTAAGTGGTTCGTCTACGATATAGCCTTCATAACTGTTGTATATATCTACAAAACCATCCAATCCTGCCACATGTATATTTTTGGCGCCCATAGCTATGGCTATGCCTACATTTACAAGCGCGGAAGATCTGCAGCTTGATGATACTATACCGTCATATACATCAAAGGTACGGTTATCTTTGTTCACATACATGGCTACTTCATAATCGCCCTTATAAAATTTTCTAATTAGGCTAACCGGAAGATACGGCGATAATAAAACGGTGCTCTTTCTGTTAATACTCGAGGCAAATGTACAAAACCTTCTTCTATTAAAAAATGTATGATAATCTAAGTCCGTAAACCATGCCAGGTCATTCGATCCTATCGTTATCGGATCATGCTCTCTTATAAAATCATGTATCCTCTCCTTCTCCTCTTTAAGAGATTTTCCGCTGGCAAGTACCAGAAAATCTCTCCCCTTATGCCTGTTTAAATATGTAGGGGGTTTAAGAACAGGGTCAAAGATCTTCTTTCCCCGGAATTTATTCTTTAGACTATATAAAAAGTTGTTAATCTTATTCATATCTGATCCAGATGTTTCTTAAGCCAAAACCCGGCTTGCGGTATCTGCCACTCATAGTCAACATCGAGCCCGGCTGACTGCCTGAGCGGATATATGCGCCTCCCCATCCATTTCTGGGGCAGGAGCCCTTCATCGATTCTTTCCAGGCACGCGGGCCTGACAATCGAAACACCCATATCAGCGAACCATACATCGCCCTGCGAATCCCTGTCGCAGTTTAACGTCTTGGGATCTCCGAATGTCTCAAGCGGCACAAAAGGTTTTAAGAAACCGTCTGTGTCTATCCGCCTCGCCCTGAGCGGAGACCACATATTGTATTTTGAGACCGAGACAGCGGAATCCGCATGCGGATTCTCTCTTAGGGCCTTTATCCCCTCGCTTATTATCTTAGGGGTAACTAAAGGGGCATTGCAGAAGAGAAGCACTATCTGCTCTATCTCTTTACCGGGATTCAATCTCTTGATCTCCTTATAGCCGTGCACAAACGCGTCCTCTCCCAAAGCGGTGCTCGTGCAGAGTTGCTCCGGCCTCTCTATAACCTCGGCCCCTATGTCTTGCGCGATCTCCGTCAGTTCAGGGTCATTTGTAGAGAGATAAACCATGTCCACCTCTTTTGTATCCTTCGCGGCCTTCATGGGATAATACGCAAGCGGGCGCCCCAGGATCTTGTAAGTATTCTTTCCCGGAAAACCCTTGCTGCCCTTCCTGCCTAAGGCCAATGCCGCGATCATAGCTCCTCCTTCGGTAAAATCTCTTTAAAATTGCGGTAATTGACCGCCATGCCGGGATAACCTATCCCCACAAACTCTATCCCGTTGTGATTTGCGGCCCTTACGTCATTCATGGAGTCCCCAAACAGCACAGACCTCCTCGTGTCCACTCCATACTTCCTGACTAAGTCTCTCACATTCTCTTCCTTCCGGCTCGGCGAGCCCTTGACCTCCCTGAAATATTTCCCTAGCCCCCTCTGCTTCACAATCTTATTGATCTCCCGCTCCGGAGTAGATGAAACAATGAAACATACCTTCCTGCGCCTCTTTGAGGCGCTGAGAAATTCCGGCACGCCTTTTATAAATGCGGCGTTTAAGACCCCATTTAGCACTATCCTGGAATAATCCCTCGCCAACGCCTTTATCTCGCCGGTTGTTATCCTTTTTCCCAAAAATTGCTCATGGTAAAGCCTGAATTTTCTGTATCTATCTATACCGCCGTCAACTTCATGGTGCCTCAGCACCTTCCTGACAACTTTTCTGCCGTATCTCTCGTAAAGCTTTACAAATCCATTGATCTTGACAGGCTCGCTGTTTAAGATTACGCCGTCAAAATCAAAAAAGAAGTAATCATATTTATCAAAATTGAAACCGCTGTAGAACGCCCAGACGCTGACAGGGCTGCCGTCTGCCTTATCTATAAAAAGCGGCGATACCAATATATAATCAGGCCTGCTCTTTAAGGCCTCCAGCCGCATATCCTCAACTATAATAATACCTTTTTTTAAAAATCTCCTGTGCGCCCGCCTGCCCTCTTCCCTGTCCTTTAAAGACGATAGGGATATAAAATTAAACCCTATGGCCCTAAGGCTCGGAAGCCTCTTTTTCAGAAAATCAGCGAGCCGGGATGAGATCACAGGGGAATCCGTGATATATGACCGCTCCTTCCTGAATCTTTCCATATCAGTCTTGATGACAAGAAAATCCGCGAGCTTGTTGTATTCGAGGTCCGCGAAGTCTTTCTCGTCTATAACCCCGTTCTGCCCGACCTCTAAATTCTTGACTAATATATTGTTGAATACCCAGGAGCCCGGTTCGTAATCCGTAAGGGTCTTTCCGCGGCCTATAAAATGGGATGGCACATCTATATGTGTCGAGGTATGGCTGTTCATGGCGATCCGAAGGACATTTGATGAATCCCTTCTCTTCAGAGACTTCTCGTGTGACAGGCCAACCCTGCCTTTTCCCCCGTAAAGCGGGGTATCGCTATTTATATTGTGCGATAGGATCAGCGTCTTCACCCAGCACCTCCCTGCTGCCCTGCAGACCATTGGATACGCGGGGTTCATCCTTGACCTCTTTATATATCTGTTCAATTTGCCTCAGTATACCCTCACCCATATCGATGGAAGGGTTTGGCGTGATCTTTATACCGAGCTTAGGCACAAATGAATGGGGTGTTATATTGTAATGCTGTGATGACTTCTCTTTTGTGTATTTTATCTTAACCGTGTCGTTTAACATCTCTTTTATCATGGTAAGCAGCTCTTTTGACGAAAGGATGTAATTTCCGGTTATCACTATGCATTTATTCTTAAATTCGTCTCCCAACATATCGGCGCTCAATCTCGCGGCATCGAAGACATGGATATACTCCCTCTTCTCCTCTCCCGCACCGGCATAATCTATCCTTTGCTCTTTTAAGGCCTGATATATATACCTGTAGACCCCGTTCCACATTTGCGACCTGGGACCGTAAAGGGAACCGTACCTGAGTATGGTATGCTCCAGGGCGTACTTCTCGTGATACTCCTCAAGGAGCTGCTCGCATGCCTGCTTTGTTATCCTGTAAAACGACCCGTGTCTTCCGTAAACATAAACGGAGCTCGCGTATACCACCCTCTTTACCCTGTTTTGCATGCATCCATCCAGTATTATCGCGTGGCCCAATATATTGTGCTTCACGCTCTTGAGGGGGTTATCTGAGCACTCCTCTATGTCTGCAATACCTGAGAAATTATAGACATACTCCGCACCCGCAAGCACCGCGTTCACCTTTTTTTCGTCCAATACATTCCCTGTAACCATGCGCTGATCTTCCCTTAAATAAGGCGATTCCTTTAAATCGTATATCGTCACATCGTAACCACGCTCGGACAGCGCATCGGCCACGTGGCTCCCAAGAAAACCGGCACCGCCGAAAACCACAATTTTTTTACTCATAGCAATCCCACCTCTCTGAATCCCTTTACGAGATTATTTACCGATTCTATCTCCATTTCAATCCTCGCCTCTTTCGCGTAAGACCCTATATGGGGGGTAAGTATTACATTCTCAAGGCCTGTCAACTTACCCGCATAAGGCTCATTATTATAAACGTCTAAAGCAGCAGATGCTATCCTCCCGGAGCTTATAGCATCATATAAAGCGTCCTCATCTATGGCCGAACCCCTTGAGGTGTTTATTAAAATCGCGCCGGGCTTCATGGCGGAAATCTCATTCTTACCTATCAGGCGCTCTTTTGATGAAGAATGGATCGCGACTATGTCTGAGGCCTTGAGCAATTCCTCTAAGGAAACCTGCGCGGAGGAGTTATCGTTTATAGCCTCTATATCATAAAACACAGTCTTTGCCCCGAAGGCATTCGCTAACTGCGCCACCCTTCCGCCTATCTTGCCGAAACCTATAATGCCCAGCACCTTATCTCTGAAGAGTAAGCCCATCTCCTTCTTCCATGTCCCGCTGCGCATATTCCTATCCACGGATACTATTTTTCTTAAACTGGAAAGTATAAGCGCTATAGTCAATTCCGCTACAGAATCCGTTAATATAGATGGGGTGTTGTAAACTCTTATATTCTCTCTTTTGGCGGACTGCAAATCAACATTATCTAAGCCTACCCCTACCCGCGAGATAACCTTCAGCATCTCTGCCCCTTTTAGAACATCTTTGGTTAAGGCTTCAGTTCCCGCTATTAAACCGACATAGGAATCCATCTTTAATATATTAAGGATTTCATCTTCTCTGAGCCTTCTTCTGCGGGTGTTTAAGGTATAATCTATCCCATTCCTTCTTAATAAATCTAAAGGCTCCTTGCTATATTCACCAAAAGATGTGGTAGAGATGAATGCTTTCATCTTTTTCCTACTTTCTATTTGAGACGTACATTTCATACTCTTGTTTTAACCTATTATATTCCTTCTCTTTCATTCGCAAAAAATGGGAGGTGAGCACTATCTTGTGCTCTATGCCCTTTTTTGTAATGATATACTTTAATTTATTTGCCTTGCCCGGTTTTGTGGAAAAATTCACGATCTCGATTACGCCCTTCTTGACAAGCTCTTTCATAAGGTAATTGGTCTTGCCTAATGATATATTGAGCCTTTGGGAAAGCAGGCGCTGGTTTAATGCAGGATTACTATCTACCTCTCTTATGATATGGAGGGTCTCTTCTTTTAAAGAATCATGTTCATTCATTGTACACTCCTTTCAAAAAATTTTTAAGTTCTTTCTGCCTTTGTAACTAAAGAAAAATCGTGATTCGTATAACTAAATCCTTTTTTCCCTGAAAGCTCTATACCTTCCCCTATCGGCTGGAGTCCGATAAGTCTCATGTCGTAATCGACCATTATCTTTATGAGTTCGTCAAAAGTAGTCTTGGGCTCCCAACCCAGTATTCTCTTCGCCTTGGTAGTATCTGCCCGTAACTGCTCGACCTCCGTGGG
>JABMRJ010000053.1 GCA_013202745.1 Candidatus Omnitrophota bacterium | reverse complement strand
TTATCAGATACCTTGATCCTTTTTTTCTTGGCCTCTTCAAGCATGATAATGTAGCTCCAGGTCTCTTCCTCAAGATTGAGTTTTTCCTGCATATCGTAGAATTTCGAACCATATGTCATGAGAGCGCGATTTCTGACAGCGTTGTAGGCCTCCCTGTATTCAGAGAATAATACCTTCTTCCCAAAGACCATGCCTGCATGATTTGGCTGATCCCTTAAGCCTGTAGCACCCCATAGGACAAATGCAGGTATAATCAATATTGCGAGAACCCACAAGATCTTCTTCATCACCTTTTTCTGTCTCAATTGCCTTAGCATATAGCCCGCTCCTTTTTCTTAAATTATAGATGATAATCGCCCTTTACACAAGGAAAAAGATGGGTTATTTAAGATATTGTGCAAAGGGGGCGGTTATGGTAGAATCTATATAGTAGTTTTACTTGACAATAATAGTATAATTATATACAATAAAGGCGCAAATAATGGCAAAAAAGAGGGCTATTAAGATAAGAAAAAGATGGCGGATTAACCCTCGTACACGCGTTAAAGAGAGCAGCAGGCTGTATAAACGCAGGAAGACCAAGAGAGTCCTAAAAAGGATGGTAGAAAATGAAGCTTAAATTAGGGATACCCAAAGGAAGTCTCCAGGAGAGCACCATAAAGATGTTCAAAAAGGCGGGGTTCGATATAAAGATCTCGGAGCGCTCTTATATGCCCTATATAGACGACCCGGATATAGACCCCATCCTTCTACGCGCGCAAGAGATGTCTGAATATGTCGAGAATGGCACGCTCGATTGCGGCATAACCGGTAATGACTGGATCATGGAAAAGGGCTCTAAGGTCCAGAAGGTAGCGGAACTTGTATATGCCAAGAGGGGTATACAACCCGTAAGATGGGTCCTCGCTGTCCGCGCAGGTTCCGGCATAAAGAGTGTAAAGGATCTCAAAAACGGCCGCATAGCCACAGAGCTTGTTAGTGTAACTAAAAAATACCTTAAGAAAAACAAGGTGAAGGCACAGGTCGATTTCAGCTGGGGTGCGACCGAGATAAAAGCGAATATGGAGCTTGTCGACGCCATTGTAGAGCTTACGGAGACGGGCTCAAGCCTCAGGGCAAATAACCTAAGGATAATAGACACGATATGCGAATCTACGACACAATTTATTACCAATAAAGATTCCTACAAGAATGCCTGGAAAAGAGAGAAGATGAATAATATCGCCATGCTCTTAAAAGGCGCCATAGTAGCTGAAAACAAAGTAGGCCTCAAGATGAACGTCTCAAAGAAAGATCTGAATAAAGTGCTCAAGATCCTCCCGGCTATGAAGAGGCCAACCATCTCAAGTCTGACACAGGCCGGATGGGTCGATGTAGATACCATACTGGATGAAAAGACTGTCAAAAATATCATCCCGAAACTTAAAAAAGCGGGTGCGCAGGGATTGGTAGAGTATCCGCTGAATAAGGTAATCTATTAGCATATTTTTATAAGCTGTAGCCAGGGCTTTAGCCCTGGAACAGGGAGGTGAGTATTTCATGCCGTGTGGCAGAAAGCGGAAGAGACGCAAGATGGCCAAGCATAAGAGAAAGAAACGCCTAAGAAGAGACAGGCACAAAAAGAGATAATAATAAATTAATATGAGACTCAACGCTTCATCTTGCGCATCTTATGTATTGACTCTTACAGTGATACTGGGAAGCACAAATATATACGCAGCAGCGACAGAGAGGTTACCGGATAGCCGATCATTTACGGTAATAAAGAAGAAATCGGCTCCGACAACCGCAGAGTCCTCTGCTCTCGCTCATTATTCCCTGGGGATCGTATACGATAACCAGGGCATGGTAGATGAAGCGATAAAAGAATATAATAAAGCACTCAAACATGACAGCGAATCGAGCAGTATACATACGAGGCTCGGTACAAATTACCTCTTGAAGAACAGATTGGCGGATGCGATAAGGCATCTCAAGCGCGCTAAGGAGATCGATCCTGAAAGCACTAAAGCGCGTACTCTGCTGGCACTGATATACACTTCGCAGAATAAGTTTAATGAGGCTACCGGTGAATATCAGGAGGTAATAAGATTAAATCCCGGGAGCATAGAAGTATTGACATCATTGGCGGATCTCTATGTATTGCAAGAGAAGATGGATGAGGCAGCCGGGATATATGAGAAGCTCCTGGATAAGAAAGAGGATTCCCCTTTTCTGCACTTCAATCTAGCGCTCATCTATTCAAGACTCGGCAAAATCGATCTGGCCGAAGAAAGATTCAAGAGAGTAATAGAATTAAAACCAGATTATATCGAGGCATATCTAGCGCTCGGTACGCTCTATGAGATAAAGAAAGACATGAGCGGGGCGGCTGCATTTTATAAAGAAGCCCTGGACAAGGACCCGCTGAATAAAAGAGTTCATTACCATCTCGGCAGCATCTATTATAGACAGAAGAGGGTTGAAGAGGCGATAGCCCAATATGAATTTCTCCTTAAGATAGATGCCGAAGAGATAGGCGCATATGTCGATCTGGCCTATGTATACTTGAGTGAAAAGCGTAATACGGATGCCGAGAAGGTGCTTAAGAGGGCAGATGCGCTTGACTTAAAGAGTGAAAGGTTCTTTCTCGCCTACGGGCTGACAAAGAGCGCGCAAAAAGAGTACACGGAAGCGGCCCATTATTACGAAAAGGTCCTCGAGTATAACCCGAATAACGCACAGGCGCACTTCTATCTGGGGGCTGCATATGAGCGTGCCAAGGAGATTAAAAAGGCCGCAGCATCTTTTAGGAGGTCCATAGAATTGGACCCTCAGAATGCCGACGCGTACAACTATTTGGGCTATATGCTTGTAGAGGACGACAAGGACCTGGATGAGGCTATGGACTTGATAAAGAAGGCTCTCGAATTCCAGCCCGAAAATGGCGCATACGTAGACAGTCTCGGGTGGGCCTACTACAAGAAGGGCATGATAGATGACGCGCTCACCCAATTGGAGAAGGCGGTTATACTTGAGGATGCGGATCCTGTATTACGTGATCACTTAGGAGATGTCTATTTCGAGAAAGGTAGCTTTGAGAAGGCAAGACGTGAATGGCGAAAGGCCTTAGAGCTGGATCCGCAACAGGAAGGGATAAAGGAAAAGTTGGAAAGAGACCTATGACACAGAAGATTAAAGAGTTAAAGAAGAAAGCCATAAATATACGTAAAGATATATTGATAATGCTTGAACAGGCAAAGAGCGGCCATACGGGCGGCTCTCTGTCAGAGGTAGAAATATTATTAGCGCTCTACGGCTATAAACTAAAATATGATCCCAAAAAACCCGAATGGGATATGCGCGACAGGTTTATTCTCTCCAAGGGGCACGGTTGCCCGGGCCTGTATGCTGTCCTTGCTGATGCCGGGTTCTTTCCCAAGAAAGAACTCATGACATTAAGGAAGCTCGGTAGCCGTCTCCAGGGCCATCCGCAACTCGGCCTTCCGGGGCTCGAGATATCAAGCGGCTCGCTCGGCCAGGGGCTCTCTATAGCCAATGGCATTGCACTGGGCCTTAGGCTTGATAACAAACCATGCAGGGTATATTGTCTGATAGGCGATGGAGAGGCGAACGAAGGCCAGATATGGGAAGCGGCCATGACAGCCGCACACTATAACCTCGACAATCTATGCGTAATAATGGACAGGAACCGCTTCCAGATAGACGGCTTGTGCTGCGATGTTAAAGATATGCTGCAGATGAAGATGAGGTGGAATGCCTTTGGATGGCATGCCATCGAAATAGACGGACATGATATTGAAAAGGTCATGAATGCCCTCGATGAAGCGGAGTCTATCAAAAAGAAACCGACCATAATCATAGCGGATACGGTCAAGGGTAAGGGAGTATCTTTTATAGAACACAACAATAAATATCACGGTACGGCGCCCAAGAAGGCGGATCTGGAACGGGCGCTTGAGGAATTGGCAGAAGCGTTAAAAAAGCTGTAAGGAGGAACCTGCTATATGTTTTCAAGAAGATTCAAGATGTATTTCCAGCTCCATTGGATAAAGGCGGCCATAGCGACGGTCTTCTTTAGCCTGGTCTTTCTTCTTGTATGGGGATTGTCCCGGATAGAATCTTTCTACAGACAGATGCAGCTCATACAGATACCGATGTATATCTTAATGGGTGTCATAAACGCAGCGGTCTTCGTATTTATGTGGCTCTTCTTCCTTCGCGGAGGGATGACAAAGATAGCCGCAGGTAAGGTGAGGGCGGCAGATGTAAATGTAAAATGGGACGACGTCATCGGAATAGACGAGGCAAAAGAAGAGGCTTGGGAAGTCCTCCAGCTCATAAAAGACAGGACGATGCTCAAGAAGATAGGCGGCAAGATTATAAGGGGCATCCTGATGGTCGGCCCGCCCGGATGCGGCAAGACATATCTCGCCAAGGCCATAGCGACCGAAGCGAAGATACCGTTTCTCCCGATGGCAGCAAGCGAATTTACGGAGATATTCGTAGGGGTAGGCGCAAGCAAGATAAGGAAGCTCTTTAAAAGGGCGAGGCTGATGGCCTATGGTTACGGCGCTTGCATAGTATTTATTGACGAACTTGATGCCATAGGAAGGCAGAGGTCTTTCAGTATGTACGGCGGCGGACAGGAGACCAATACTACACAGAACCAGCTTCTCGTTGAGATGGACGGCCTAAAAGATAAGCAGGAGAACGTCATAGTTATAGGAGCTACCAATGCTGCTGAAGGCATCCTGGACCCTGCACTCTTAAGGCCCGGACGGTTTGACAGGAAAGTATATATAGATATACCGGGGGTAGAAGGCAGGGAGAAATTATTCAGGTATTATCTGGGAAAGGTGACACACGATCCAAGCCTAGACATAGGCCGGCTTGCAAGAAAGGCGATCCATAAGAGCCCGGCCGATGTGGAGAATATCGTAAAAGAGGCAGCCCTGATAGCTACGCGATATAAGAAAGATATAATTACAATGGATGAGATAAGCGAGGCAATCGAGAGGATAGATATGGGCGCAAAGAGGCGCAGGAGGATGACCGCCAGGGAAAGGGAGATGACCGCATACCATGAATCGGGCCATCTTGTTGCTCTGTACAGGCTGCATCCGACAGAAGACGTCTTTAAGGCCTCTATCATCTCGCGAAAAGAATCGCTCGGTGTGGTCCATACTTCACCGCGCGAAGAAGAGTATACCAGGAGCAAGGAGTCGTTTCTTGCCGATATAAAGGTAGCGCTCGGAGGATATGTCGCGGAGAAGCTCCAGTATGGCACGACATCAAGCGGCGTATCGAGCGACTTTAAGAATGCCATGACCAAGGCCCATCTTATGGTATGGATGCTCGGCATGGGCGAAAGCGAGCTTGTGGGCGATTACACAATAGTGCCCAAGGAGCAGTTGTCTGAAAAGGTGCGGGAGAAGCTTAACGATGATACATCTAAGATATTCAGCAATTGCATAAAAGATGTAGAGGCACTCCTTAAAAAAGAGAAACATATCTTAGATAGATTTGTAAAAGAACTTCTTGATAGAGACGAGATCGATTACGACGACGTAAAAGAGATATTCGATGAATATGATTCTCGGAAGGATCCGGCAAAGAAGTAGAGCGGCCGTCGCAGGCCTTGCAGCTATCTATGTTCTTTCACAGGTTGGCTGCGGACCCACTTATCCAAAAGAGATAGTGGATGAGGCTATCGTGCAGCTATGTAAGGAAGAGTATGCCCTGGACGTCAAGGTCAAGATCATCGGCAATACCGTAGGGGTATATATCCCTATAGAGAATCTATTTGATAACGCGCTCGCTATTTCAGGGGAGGCAGCGGAAAAGATCAATGATGTACTCCTTAGCGTATCAAGGGTTACACTGAGTACGGATGCAGCCCTTAACTTCTACATAGTGATAGCGCAGGATCCCATCCTTCCGGAGGTAGAGGTGATACTTATACGTTATGTCAGGGATATAAAGATGCTACACTTCAACCAGATATCAAGGGGCGAATTTGGGCGCAGGATGATAATAGATATAAAACTTACACCCCAGGCGCAGAAAGAGAAGGTCCTCCGGGGAGTTTTTGATAAGCTCAATATAAGCAAGGCCGATGAATTTATTCAGGAGTATTTAAGAACGAGCGAAGTGAGCACCATAGGTGACATAGGCTACTGGAACGATATCTTCTATATGAAAGATATAGGCATGGGAGAATTCCTAAGCCTCCAGATAGCCGATAGGATAAAGGGTAAGTTTATAACCGACGATTCGCTTAAAGAGAGTTACAGGTTGACAGCGATCAAGGGTGAGTTTTTGCAGGAAGGCGGACGGTCTTTCTTCAGATTCAGTATTAATGCACAACCCCTCAATATCGAGGCGATGGGGCTGGAAAGCGAAGGCGGTTCCGAGGTGGTATTTGAGACGGCTGTGCAGGAGATCGCTGATGTGATACACGGGTATAAGTATGACGCCTTCTGGAATGTAGAAGTCGTGGACATGATAAGCCAACAAGTCTTATTTGCTGCGCAGCAAGAGCTTGAAGATTTCAGGAAGAAGCGGATAAATGTGGAGGAACTCAGGAGATGGTACAGATGAAGCCGACACGAGACGGATTCGGCGAGGCATTGTTGGAGCTTGGCGAGAAAAATAAGGATGTAGTGGCGTTATGCGCCGACCTCACGGACTCCACAAGGGCCGGATGGTTCAGGGATAAATATCCGGATAGGTTTATTTCAATAGGCATATCCGAACAGGATATGTATAGCACCGCGGCGGGTTTGAGCCTTACAGGCAAGATCCCGTTTGCAGCTACATTCGGCGTCTTTGCAAGCGGCAGGGCATGGGACCAGATAAGGATATCGATAGCCTACATGAATCTTAATGTAAAGATTATAGGCACCCACGGGGGGATATCTGTCGGCGCAGACGGGGCTACGCACCAGGCGATAGAGGAGATAGGGCTTATGCGCATACTGCCCAATATGACTATTATTGTACCGTGCGATGCGCTTGAGGCAAAGAAGGCCACAATAAAGAGCGCCGAATACAAAGGCCCTGTTTATATAAGGCTCGGCAGAAACAAATCTCCTAATATCACAAAAGAAGGGGAGAAGTTCGAGATAGGAAAGGCCATGACATTGAAGGATGGAAGCGACCTTACCATCATAGCCTGCGGTCTTATGGTGCACGAATCGCTCGTGGCCAGCGACGAACTTGCCAAAGAAGGCATAAAGGCGAGGGTCATAAATCTACATACACCGAAACCGATAGATAAAGACGCTATAATAAAGGCGGCCAAAGAGACTAAGGCTATAGTAACTGCAGAAGAGCACCTCATACACTGCGGCATGGGCAGTGCCGTAAGCGAAGTCCTCTCTGAAAATTTTCCGGTTCCCATGAAGATGGTAGGCATAAGAGACAGGTTCGGCGAATCGGGAGAACCTGAAGAGCTTCTTAAGAAGTTCGGGCTTACTTCTGCGGGTATCGTAAAAGCTGCCCGGGAAGTATTGAAGCTTAAGAAGCGTGGATGAGAAAATAGTAATTAACGCCCCGGCAAAACTGAATCTATTCCTTAAGGTTGTAGGAAAGAGGCCGGATGGCTACCATGATATAGAGACGCTCTTTGAAAAGATAACGCTCTTCGATAAGATAACGCTTAAAAAAAGCAAAAAGGGCATAGAGCTATCCTGTAGCGATGCGAATCTCCCGACAGGCGAAGAGAACCTCGCCTACAGGGCGGCCGCGCTTATTAAAGATAAAACGGGATTATCTCCCGGGGTCAAGATAGAGATAGATAAGTCTATACCTATAGGCGCAGGCCTTGGCGGGGGAAGCTCAGACGCCGCAGCGGTCCTTGTAGGTATGAATAGGCTATATGGCCTTGGCCTGCTCCAGGCGGAGCTTGTGGGAATGGCCGGGGAGCTGGGCGCGGATGTACCATTTTTTATCTACGACAACTCATGGGCAGTCGGTAGAGAGCGCGGTGATAAGTTAGAGTCTATAAAAGCGCCTGTTAAAATATGGCACGTTCTTATAGCCTCTGATTTTTCGTTGAGCGCAAAAGACGCCTATTTATGGAAAGATAAAAGCACGGAAGAACCCGGTGCGGATATAGGAAAATCGCTCGATGCCCTTAAACGCGGCGATATAAATTCTCTTTGCGAAAACCTCTACAACGATCTCGAGGGAGCATCGTTTGAAAAGGACGGAAGTATCAAAGAGCTAAAGGACAGGCTGGTAGAATACGGCGCAAAAGGTGCCGCTGTTACAGGGAGCGGACCGGTCGTGTATGGTATTGTAGAGACAGAAGAGGAGGTGAACCGCCTGAAGGTGAAGATCGAGAAAAAAAGACTGGACACCGCAGGAAGATATAAGATCTATGCAGTTTCAACATTGAACAACAATTAAGGAGGAAGTTAAACAATGGAAATTACAGAAGTCAGAATTTCTCTAAGAGATGGCGGCAATCGCAAATTAAAAGCATATGCGACTATAACATTTGACGATGCTTTTGTGGTTAGGAATGTCAAGGTAATCGAAGGAAATAAAGGCTTGTTTGTCGCAATGCCTTCAAGAAAATTAAGGGAGTCCTGCCCGAAATGTAATTACAAGAATGCAGTAAGGTCCAAATTCTGTAATCAGTGCGGAAGCAGCCTTCCACAAATTGAGAGAAAACCTCAGGTTGAGAGTAGCGGCCCACAGCAGTCTGATCACAGGGACATAGCTCACCCTATTACGCTTGAGTGCAGAGAATATATTCAGAAGAAGGTCCTCGAGTCATATGAAGGAGAGAGGAAGAACCCTTCTTCCGCACCGCCTGCAGGCGGCCACAAGACAACAGCAGCGGCTACGGCACCGACACCGGTAGCAGCGGCTACGGCACCGACACCGATAGCAGCGGCACCTAAGGTCGAAGAGCATACTGAAGAGCATAGTATAGAAGACGATGTGACAGAAGGCGGAGATATAGAGCTATAGGAATTTAATAGAAGGTTGGGGGGTTGTGTAATGGTAGCACACGAGCCTTTGGAGCTTGCTGTCCAGGTTCGAATCCTGGCCTCCCAGCCAATTCCGCCTTCGGCGGAATTGATCCTGAGCATGCGACCGAAGGGAGCATGCGAAGGACCTTTATAGGTCGAAGGACCTTTATAAGTCGAAGACAAGAGCATATATGCCCAAAAACATCAAAGCAGTAATACTGGCGGCAGGTTTAGGTACGAGGATGAAGTCGCAACTACCAAAGGTTCTTCACCCTCTCTGCGGGAAGCCCATGATTGAACATGTGGTAGAAGCCGTAAGGCTTGCCGGAATAAGAGATATAATATGCGTGGCGGGATACAAATCCCATATGCTCAAAAGTGCATTAAAAGGCGTAAAGGTCGTAAAACAAAAGAGGCCCCTTGGGAGTGCCGACGCCCTTAAACAGGCGAAGAGGTACTTTAAGAATTTTAATGGCGACATAATGGTCCTGTGCGGCGATGAGCCGCTTATAAAAACAGAGACACTCAAGCGCCTTATAAACGAGCATAAGAGGAATGGAAATTACTGTACCCTGTTGAGTGCCCGCATGCCGGACCCGTCGGGGTACGGGAGGATAGTAAGGGATGGCGGAGGCAAGGTAATCAATATAGTGGAAGAGACAGAGGTCTCGGAATTTGAAAAATCCATAGATGAGATAAATACAGGGACCTACTGTTTTAAGGGCAGGGGGCTATTTTCAATCTTGAATAGGATAAGAAACAATAATAAAAAGAAGGAGTATTTCTTGACGGACGCGATCCCCATAATCAATAAGAATAATTTAAAGGCGGATGCCATAGTGACGGAGGATTCAGAAGAGGCGCTGGGTGTCAACTCAAGGAAGAACCTCGCCTTGGCCTCCGATGTATTGCGCAAGAGGATATTAGCAAAACTTATGAAGGAAGGCGTTACGATCGTGGACCCAAACTCTACCTACATAGACAAGGACGTAAAGATAGGACAGGATACCACCATTTACCCCAGCACAATAATAGAGGGTAACGCTAAGATAGGAAGAGGGTGCAGGATAGGCCCGTTTGCCAGGATAAGGCCCGGTTGCGAAATCACACAAGGCGCGGAGGTGGGTAACTTCGTGGAGCTTGTGAGGACTAAGATCGGAAAGGGCACAAGGGTCAAGCACCACACATATCTCGGTGATACGATAGTCGGTAATAAAGTAAATATCGGCGCGGGGACGATCACGGCAAATTATGATGGAAAGAATAAGCAGAAGACTTATATAGATGACGGCGCATTCATAGGTGTCGGAACTATACTCATTGCACCCGTGAGGATAGGCAAAGGTGCCACCACCGGCGCAGGGAGTGTCGTGACTAAAAACCATAATGTCCCGCCAAAAGCAGTTGTGGCAGGGGTGCCTGCTAAAATATTGAAACAAAGGAGAAGAAAATGAGAAACGGTGAGATGCTGATATTTTCCGGAAACAGCAACAGATCGCTTGCGGAAGAGATATGCAAAGAGCTTAAGGTAAAATTGAGCGATGTAACCGTAGGCAAATTCAGCGAAGGCGAAGTGAGCGTGAAGATCAATGAAGATTCGCGCGGCAGAGACGTCTTCATAATCCAGCCGACATCTCCACCGGCAAATGACAACCTTATGGAGCTTTTGATTTTGATAGATGCGCTGAGGCGCGCCTCTGCCCGCAGGATCACAGCGGTCATGCCTTATTACGGCTATGCGAGGCAGGACAGAAAAGACCAGCCGCGCGTGCCTATCACCGCAAAACTCGTAGCAAATCTTATTACGACAGCCAGGGCGGACAGGGTCCTAACGATAGACTTACACGCAGGGCAGATCCAGGGCTTCTTCGATATACCGCTGGATAACCTATATGCCATAAATACCTTCGTCGATTATTTTGAGGATAAGAAGATAAAAGATACGGTAGTCGTATCTCCCGATGTGGGCGGCATAAAGATGGCCAGGGCATATGCAAAGAGGCTGGGCGCAGACCTCGCGATCGTTGATAAACGCAGGATAAATGACACGGATACAGAGGTCATGCACATCCTGGGTGAGGTTGAGGGTAAGAACGCGATCATCGTCGACGACATAATCGCTACTGCCGGCTCGCTCGCAGAAGCGGTTACCGCGCTCAAAAAACAGGGCGCAAAAGAGGTATACGCGGCCATCACGCACCCCATACTCTCCGGTCCTGCTATAGAGAGAATAAGAAAAAGCGATATTAAGGAACTTGTAGTTACAAACACGATAATGGTCGACAAGAAGAAACAGATCCCCAAGATAAAGGTTCTTTCGGTCGCAGGGCTTATCGGTGAGGCCATTATGAGGATACACAAAGAAGAATCGATAAGTTCGTTATTTGACGAAGAATGCAGGTTTTAAAGGAGGAAAGGGAGAGATGGAAAGGATAAAGCTGCAGGCAGAGATAAGAGAAGAGATAGGTAAGAACAAATTAAAGATTGTAAGGAAGGCGGATTATATTCCAGCCTGTTTGTATAGAGCCGGAAAGGAGGCGTTCAACCTTAAGGTAAATAAGAGCGCCCTGCACGACGTGCTCCATACAAAAGCGGGTGAGAACGTAATCATTGATCTTACGATTGAGAGCCAAAAAGGCAAGACGAGGCCCGTCATAATGAAAGAGGTCCAGTATCATCCGATAAAGGACGACGTGCTCCACATCGATTTCAACGAGATCTCGCTTACGGAGAAGATAAAGGTCAATGTCCCCGTCGCTGCAAAGGGCGAGGCAGAAGAGGTAAAGAAGGAGTCCGGGATAATAGAGCACGTTATGTGGGAAGTGGAAATAGAGTGTCTTCCTACGCAGATTCCCGAGAAGATAGAGGTGGATGTATCGCACCTCAAGATAGGCGACGCGATCTTCGTAAAGGACCTTGTTACGGCTCCCGGCATTGAGATGTTGAGCGATCCGGAGTCGATAGTCATAAACGCTGTGCCGCCGCACATTGAAAAGCCTGCCGAAGAGGTAGCTCCGGAAGACGCAACGACCGAACCGGAAGTGATCGAAAAGGGCAAGAAGGAGAAAGAGGGCGAGGAAGAAGCCGCTGAGGTAGCAGCGCCTAAGAAAGAGGCCAAGAAAGAGGCCAAGTAACCAGATGAAACTTGTAGTAGGCCTCGGCAACCCGGGATTGAGATACAGGTCTACCCGACATAATATCGGGTTTATGGTGCTCGATAAGATTGCCTCTGATTTTAGAATAAGGATAAGAAAAAGAGTCAGTAACGCACTCTGTGGAAAGGGTATGATTTACGGAGAAGGGGTCATCCTGGCCAAGCCGCAAACCTATATGAACCTTTCCGGGAAAGCAGTCTCTGAAATCGGAAAAAGGGAAGGCATAGCACCCGAAGACCTCATTGTAGTTGTAGATGATGCGGACCTTCCGCTCGGGAAACTCAGGCTGAAGCCCAAAGGGTCATCGGGCGGACACAATGGATTGCGCTCTATAATAGAGGAGCTCAAGACAGATGCATTCTCAAGGCTCAGAATGGGCATAAGCGCTGAAGGAAGATCCGGCAATTTAAGCAATTATGTGCTGGCCCCCTTCAAGAGGAGCGAAAGAGGGGATCTTTCCGAGGCGATAGAGAGAGGCAGCCTATGTGTAAGGGCACTGATTACCGAGGGCATAGAGCCCGCAATGAACAGATTTAACACTTGATTATAGCCTAATTATATGATAGGATATGCAGGATAAAGAGAGGTAGATAACAAATGAGAAGATACGAAGGGATGTTTATACTAAAGCCGGATATGGCCACAGAAGACCATGAAAAGACCGTCAAGTCTATAGAAGAGGCCATATCGAAGAATGGCGGCAAAGTGGAAAAATGCGAAAAATGGGCCAGGAGGCGTTTGGCCTATAGTATAAAGAAATACGCAGAGGGTGAATATTACCTCTGCGACTTCACGGTAGAACCCAAGGCAATTACACCCCTTAATATGGCATATGGGCTCAACGAAAATATATTAAGGACGATGATTATCGTAAAGGAGTGATGACATAATGGCCAACCTCAATAAAGTCTATCTGATGGGCAATCTTACAAGGGACCCCGAGCTTAGGTATATACCGAGCGGCGCAGCAGTCACGAATTTCAATATGGCCGTAAATAGGGTCTATTCAACACAGTCCGGTGAAAAGAAGAAGGATGTCTGTTTTATCAGGGTAGTCGTATGGGGAAAGACGGCCGAGGCCTGCGGAGAATATCTCTCTAAAGGCAGCCCCGTATTCGTAGAGGGGAGGCTCCAGAGCCGGAGCTGGGTTACGCAGGACGGCCAGAAGAGAAATACAATAGAGGCAGTAGCCGAGAATGTGCAATTCTTAAGGTCCAGATCTCAGAATGGCGCAGTAGAGCCGCCTACGCCGGAAGCACCGGCAATGTCGGAACAGCCATTTGAGGAGAATATAGACCAGAGCGCGGCTTTAAATAACAAAAAAGAGGCGACACCTTTTTAGGAGGCGGTATCATATGCCAGGCGCAAGGAAAAATTTAAAAGGTAAAGGTAAGGGTAAAGGAAAAGGCACGTTTAAGGGTAAGGGCAAAGGAAGGCCCGGCGGACGAAAACTCTTCCTGAGAAAGAAGAACTGTAAATTTTGCGCAGATAAAGTAAAGAAAATAGACTATAAAGATGCGGGACGTCTCGAGAGGCTCACGACGGAGCGCGGCAAGATCCTGCCGAGCAGGATTTCAGGCACATGCGCCAAACACCAGAGGCAGCTTGCAAATGCTATAATGAGGGCCCGCGTAATAGCATTGTTGCCCTATATAGCCGGATATAAATGAGGAGTATTTAAAGCGATGCAGATTATTTTGATTAAGGATGTCGATAAGATCGGCAAGATGGGGGATATAGTAAAAGTGAAAGACGGCTATGGAACCAACTTCCTCATTCCCAGGAATCTTGCAAAGAGGATTACCCGTAAGAGTAAGGGGTTCATCGAAGATGAAAAAAAGAAGGGTACCCTGAAGCTAAAGAGGGTCAAGGATCAAGCAGAAAAGATTAAAGAAAAGCTTGAAAATATGTCCTGTACTATCCCTGTAGCTGCAGGAGAAGATGAAAAACTCTTTGGCTCTGTCACCGCAGAGATGATAAGCAGTGCCTATAAACAGGAAGGCATGGATATAGAAAAGAAGCAGATCCAGATAGGCGAACATATAAACAAGTTAGGGACATACAACGTAGATATAAAATTACACCCCGAGGTTACCGCTAACACCAGAGTTTGGGTGGTAAAGAAATAGATTCAATATGGCCCCGATAAAGACTGCGTCAGATAAAAATAGATTTCTATCCAACATAGAAATAGATAAGACGCTTCCCCAGAGCATAGATGCCGAGATAGCTATCCTCGGCTCGATGATTATAGACAGAGATGCAATATCCATAGTCGTACAGATGCTGGAACCTGCATCTTTCTACAGAGACGCCAACCAGAAGGTATACTCCTCCATAGTCAGGCTGTATGATAAGAATAAGGCCGTAGATGTATTGACGCTCGTGGAAGCCCTAAAGAAAGAAGGGGCGCTCGATGCGGTAGGCGGCGCAAGTTATATAGCGGGCCTTGTAAGTTCCATACCCACTGCAGCAAATGTTGCATACTACGCCAAGATCGTCAAAGAAAGGGCTATACTAAGAAGCCTCATTACCACCTCCACGGCTATTATCCAGGATTGTTACTCATCAAAGAGCGAAGTAGACGAACTCCTTGATAAGGCTGAGATGATGGTCTTCGACATAACATCCCGCAAACACATGGAGACGAGGTCTATCCCGCTTAAAGAGATCATAAAAGACAGCATAGAGACTATAGACGGCCTTTATCAGCGCAAAGAGAATATCACGGGTATAGCTACAGGCTTCCATGAACTCGATGTAATGACAGCCGGTCTCCAAAAGTCAGACCTTATAATAATCGCAGGCCGCCCTTCCATGGGAAAGAGCGCGCTCGTTTCATCTATAACAGAACATGTGGGGACAGTCGAAAAGAGACCCGTTGCCTTTTTTAGCCTTGAGATGTCAAAAGAGCAGCTTGTCCAGCGCATGCTCTGTTCGCATGCAAGAGTAAATGCGCACAAGGTAAGGACCGGATTCCTTTCGCAGTCTGACTGGCCCAGACTCACTAACGCAGCCGGAAAATTGTCAGAGACACCTGTATTTGTAGATGATACACCGAGCCCTACAGCCCTTGAAATTAGAGCCAAGGCGCGGCGCATGAAATCACAGTACGATATACAGCTTATAGTCATAGACTACCTGCAGCTCATGCAGGGTCCGGCAAGGTCAGAGAATAGACAGCAGGAGATATCTGAGATATCGCGCTCACTCAAAGCCCTTGCAAGGGAACTCAGCGTTCCTGTAATAGCCATAAGCCAGCTCTCCCGTGCAGTCGAACAGCGTTCCGACAGAAGGCCTCAACTATCTGATCTCAGAGAGTCCGGTGCTATAGAGCAGGACGCAGATCTGGTGATATTGCTCCTCAGAGAGGAATATTATAATCCCACAGAAGAGAATAAAGGTATTGCTGAAATCATTGTAGCCAAGCAGCGTAATGGTCCCGTAGGGAAAATAAACTTGGCATTTGTGGCGGAGTACGCCAGATTCGACAATCTCTCTTACAGAGAGGAGTAAATATGAAGAGATTACCTCTCGCTTTAAGCATTATCATAATATTTATATTCATTGCAGGGCCTGTCTTTTCGCAGGATACGAGCTATAAGAAAGTAAAGCTGATAAGGGTTAAGGATAACAGGGCGGTAAGCACCGCAGTAATAGTCTCCAAGATAAAGACGAAAGTAGGCGATGACTTCTCCCAGGATATCTTAAATGACGATCTCAAGAGGCTCTACAACCTGGGGTTCTTTACCGACATATCCATAGATGTCGCTGATTATGAAGACGGCATCCAGGTTACATTTATCGTTGAAGAGAAGCCTGTCATAAACAGTATTACTTTTAAGGGGAACAGCAGCATAAGAGAGAAGGTTCTTAAGAAAGAGATCGTCTCCAAAGAAGGCGACATGCTGGATCCCGGACGTATTTCACAGGATACGGTGATCTTAAGAAGGTTTTATGAAAAGAAGGGATTTCCCCAGGCAGAGGTGGACTATTCAAGCGAAATAGATGAAGAAGCAAACAGCGCTGCTGTAGTGATCGTGGTAAACGAGCAAAGATCCGTAAAGATTAAGCATATATTTTTCGAAGGTAATGAGAACTATTACGATAGCAGGATAATGAGGCTCATAACAACACGGGCAGATACCCTTTTTACATCCGGATATTTTCAGCAGGATGTTTTCCAGGAAGATGTTGAGAAGATAAAAGCATTTTATCAGATGGAAGGTTTCTTGGACATAGCTGTCGAGAGCGAATCAGAGTATTACAACGATGGAAAGAGTATGGATCTTACTATAATAGTAAGTGAGGGGCAGAAATACCTCGTAGGTGATATATCCATAAAGGGCAATAAGATATTTGCCGAAGATCGAATAATGGGTGTACTGGAGCTTACAAGGAATAAGGCATTCAGCCAGCAGGCGATGGGTCTCGATATGGCGCATATACAGGAGATCTATTACAACGAAGGGTACATCATGTGCCGGGTAGCCCCTGAGCCCACAGTGAATAAAACTACAGGGAGAATTGATATAGCGTACACCATAGATGAGAAAAGACTCATTTATGTAAATAAGGTGGAGATAGCCGGTAATACCAAGACCAAAGATATAGTAATAAGACGTGAACTTCGCGCATATCCCGGAGAGCCTTTTAGCGGCAAGGATGTCAAGCGGTCAAAGGAGAGGCTTTATAACCTGGGTTACTTTGAAGAGATAGCTTTTGATACCCGCGAGACAGACGATCCCGAACAGAGGGATCTTGTAGTCAACGTCAGGGAGACGAAGACCGGAGAATTCAGCTTTGGCGGAGGGTATAGCTCCATAGATAAGCTCATCGGCTTTGCAAGTATATCGCAGAGGAATTTCGACCTGTTGAACTTCCCGACCTTTACCGGAGGCGGCCAGAACCTTACACTGAAGGCAGAGCTCGGTTTTGTAAGGTCCGACTACCTTTTAAGCTGGACCGATCCATGGATATTCGGCTTCCCCTACTCGCTTGGATTCGATTTCTATAGGACGACACACAGCAGGGAGAGAGACGTTGGTTATGCCTACGAGGAAGAGAGATGGGGCGGCGACATAAGAGTGGGTAAAGAATTTACCGACTACCTTAAAGGCAGGGTGATGTACAAGTTTGACAGGATAAAGATGTCGGATGTTCCGGATGATGTGGTGTACGATATCAGAAGAGAGGAAGGCACAAATTATTTAAGCAGCTTTGGAGGATCTCTCACCTTTGATACAAGAGACAACACCTTCAATCCAAAGAGGGGAACGGTCGTAACTGCAGGAGTGGAAGATGCCGGCGGGGTATTCGGGGGAGACTTTGATTTCCTGAAATATACCGGTTCTGTAAGCCAATATTTCAGCTTCATAGACGTATTTGTCCTGGAGCTTAGGATGCGCGGCGGTGTCGTCGATGCATATGGCGGCTCTGACCACGTGCCTATTTATGAACGGTTCTTTGCGGGAGGGAGTAACTCTGTAAGAGGGTATTCCGAAAGAGGCGTAGGTCCAAGGGATCCGGGCTCAGGAGATCCTATTGGCGGAGAGAGCGTACTCATAAGCAATGCAGAACTTACATTCCCTGTATTTAAAGATATCCTTAAAGGTGCTATATTCTGCGATGCAGGAAACGTATGGGAAGATGCATGGGATGTAGGCCAGGGTGATTATAAGTACGGCGCAGGCGTAGGCATAAGGGTAAAGACGCCCATAGGTCCGGTAAACGTGGATTGGGGTTATCCTTTAAAAGAGATAGAAGACGAAGAGCAAAAAGGAAGATTCTACTTCTCTATGAGCAAAGGATTTTAGGAGGAAACGGATGAGATTCGTAAAGATAACGGTTTTAGTATTATTTGTAATTTCTCTCTTTCTGCAGGGCACAGCGTCGGCGCAGGATGTCAAGAAGATGGCGTATTTGAACACAGCAAAGGTCTTTGATAGCTACAGCAAGACACGGGATGCAGATTCTGCGCTCGAAAAAGAAGGAAAGAAGAAAAATTCCGAAAGGGATATACTAATAAAAGATATAAATAAGCTAAGGGACGAAGCGCAGCTCCTCTCAAAGGACGTTAGGGAGAAGAAAGAGAAGGAGTTGGGCGAGAAGATGAGAAACATCCAGGACTTTGACAGAGACGCGAAGCTCGAACTCCAGAGAAAAAGAGACGATATGCTTAAGGATATACTAAAAGAGATCGATGCCACTGTCAAACAATACGGAAAAGAAAAGGGCTATGATTTCATCTTCGATGATAGGGTACTCCTTTATGCAAACAAGGGTGTGGATGTAACAGAAGATATCATAACGCTCTTAAACAAGAAGAAATAATAACATGGAAATGCAAAGGACCATAAGGTCTGCAGCTTTAATTAAGGGTATAGGACTCCAGACAGGTAAGCGGGTAGAGCTTAAATTAAGACCTGCCCCTCCTGACAGGGGAATCGTCTTTATAAGAAGCGATATGCCCGGCGACCCGGAGATTAGGGTATGCCCGCAGAATCTGCACAGCGCATTCCAGAGGACAGCCTTAAAGAGAGGCAGGGCCGAGATCCATACAGTAGAACACATTCTCGCTGCATTGAGCGCCCTCTACATAGACAATGTAGTCATAGAGATTAATAATGTAGAGCTGCCCGGCCTTGATGGAAGCGCGAAGGAATTTGTAGGCGTATTGAGAGATGCCGGACTGCATATGCAGGATGTACCGCGTAACTATATAGAGACAGAAAAACCTATAATCTGCAGTGACGATAAAGGCACGATACAGATCATTCCTGACGAGCATTTTAAGATAGAATACTTCCTCGATTACGACCACAAACTTCTTAAGGAGCAATGGTCAGACATAATACTCGATGGATCAGAGAAGTCTATGGACTTTTTCGAAAGGGAGATTGCTCCGGCAAGAACATTCTGTCTCGAGAGGGATGCCATGACGCTCCTTAAACTCGGACTTGGAAAAGGAGCGGATTTTAGCAACACGCTTGTAATAAACGCGGAAGGCCCTATAAATAACAGGTTCCGCTTTCCGGATGAACCTGTGCGGCATAAAGTGCTCGATCTTTTAGGAGACCTCTATGTGCTCGGCCGTCATATAAAAGGGAGAATAGTTGCAAGGAAGTCCGGACATAAATTAAATAGCATTTTCATAAAGAGACTAAAAGAAGAGTCAGAAAAACTACTGACAAAAATAGCGTAGATTAGAGAAAGGCGAGACGATGCATAACATAGAAGATATCCAAAGAATACTGCCGCACCGCTATCCGTTCCTTTTGGTAGACAGGGTAATATCCGAAGGGGAAAATACGGTAACAGGAATAAAGAATGTTACATGTAATGAGCCGTTTTTTCAGGGACACTTTCCGGGACGCCCCGTAATGCCGGGTGTCCTTATAATAGAATCGATGGCGCAGGTCGCCGGAGTATTTATCCTCTCAAAGATGAATAGGGAGGGTTTTATTC
>JABMRJ010000052.1 GCA_013202745.1 Candidatus Omnitrophota bacterium | reverse complement strand
CTTTTTTAATGAAAGCCTATAAGGGTTGCGCCTCATCTTTCTGTCCGGATAGTTGATGTTGCTTAAGGAGCGGAGTTCGCGGGTCTTATTATGAATAATTTGAGTACCTTTTCGATAAGATATTCCTGTTATTTCTTCAAGGGAAAGTCCCGAAGCTATGTCCCGAACGATCTCTTCTCCGTCTCCTCTGACTATAATATCTATATTGGGACATCTTTCAAAAAGCTCTTCCGCGTAAGTCGTCGCAACCCTTCCTCCGACGATTACCTTGATGCCGGTGGGGATCCCGGAGATAATATTTATAGCAGCTTCCCTTTGATAATCCCAGTTTATGGATAGGCCGATCAGGTCTACGTCATCATTTTTAATGAAATCGCCGAGATCAGGCTCAAACCTCATGTCGATAAGTGTGACTTTTTCGATCAGGCCCTTTAAGGCAGTAGCGATATATTCCAGGCCTATGGGAATGCAATATTTTTTTTCAGGAACCCCTTCCTGGTGAGGGTAAACACATAACGCGTTCTTAAAAGTCATCTTTTTTTTACCTTACATTTTTATTAACAGGATTATTTTTAATCTTGTCTTGCCGGAACTAGCGGAGAGGGAGGAATTCGAACCCTCTTTCCCTAACCTATTGGTTTATATTATATTACAGCTTGCCAAAATGTCAACGTGTTAGGATTGTGCTGGGGATTTGCAAATTACGCGGATTCTAAAAGTTCTTCGATACATTCATTGATTTGCTTTAATTCATCAAAGTTGTGTGCCCTGATTGGCCTTAAGACAAAGTGAAGGTTCTCTACAAAAAGATAAGGATTTTGTTTAAGTTCGCGGAGGGAGGTATGGATATACCCCTTATTCCCTTTTCTTAACAGTTGATAGAGCCTATAAAAGGACAATTCATTACCAACAAGATATGCGCGTCCTATAGCTATTAAGCCATCTATCGGGCCTGATTCATAAGCTCCTAAATCTTTGTCAAGATTGATGTATATTACTCTTGGGCGTTTTCCATTTCGTCTCCTATTTAGTCTTCGTACTTGGTTTGGGTTTAATTTATTATATGGGAGTATCGTAACTGTTCTGTCGTTTATATTACTGGGGTTACATGCTTCTTCTACTAAAGTGTCTATGCCTTTGAAGCTCGCTTTAAAGGGGGCATTTTCTGTAAGCCTTCTTATTTTTGTAAGATCCTGTTTGGGTCCGGCATAATCTTCGTATATATTAATCGTGAAGAGTTTATCTTTTAATTGGCTGTGGATATAATTTTCTATACGGAGTCTTATAAATTCTCTCATGAAATGTATTTTATCATCCGGAATGCTTCCATTATATAGCGGTCTTTCATCATGCCTTCTTGGTAGTTTGTATTGTGTATTGTTTATGACATTTATTAGGTTTTCGGTATAACTACTATCGTCACCATCTCCTCGGATAAGCTTTGTGAATCTATAGCGGGGTTTGTTTTTTATTTTTTCGAGTATGCCGAGTTGTCGTAATATTTCTATTTCTCTATAAACTGTGCTTTTATGCACCCCTCTTTTTTCGATAAAATCTTGATCTATGGCAAAGCCGCTTGTGCTTCGTGCTTCTTCCAAGAAATGCTCCTGTATTGTTTCGAGGAAATGAGCCGGAGAGCCTTCCTGATCTGTATCATCCGCAGGCTTGATAAAGCCCCTCGCGTTCGGTCCAAGTCGTGCAGGTTCTTTCTTTTTTTCTTTAATGCTAGCCTCTCCATCTTCTTCAACAAAATCTTCTAATATCCCATTTGCTATATTTACCATAGACATGATCTCGTCCCTTCCACCTCTGTCAAAATGATATATCATTGCGAGTCTGCGCCGTGAGTTTTTGATGCTCTCACCCGTAATCGGTTTACCGCGCAGATCGAACAATTCTAATATAAAAAAGAATACAGTCTCCGCGGTCTTTTTCTCGGTAAGAGTAGGTTCGACTTTCTCGAAATCTTTAGCAAGCTGTTCTAATTTTTCTCTCAACCCCTGTGAAATTTTTAACTCAACCTCAAACCCCCCAGACAGAAGAATATCCGCATATAGAAGATCAAATTCGCGCTCATCCTTTGCTAATAGAAGCTTTACGTATAAAGACGGCTCTAAATCTTCCCTTTGATATACAAGTTCTCTTAATTTTGTAAGTTTGTATCTTAGCATGGCGTCTTCCAAGGCTAAAATATCATCCGCATATTCCAATATAGCCACTAATCTATATCCTGAGAAAAGACCGGATACAGCATACAAATCTCTTGCCACCATGGATTCGCGGAGCACTATGAATAGTTTTGTGAACTGATCTTCATTCAGCGACAAAATTTCATCTATACATTCATCATGGAAATTCCATGCGCTTGCAAAAAGCGGAATCCCATAAAGCTCCTTGACGGTATCAATGCGCCAGTCGCTCCCATCGTCAAATAATCTTTTGGTTATTTTTATGCATACAAAAGGCGATTCTTTCTCAAATATAGAATCAAGCGCAAGCATATTGCTATCGGCAGGCTTATCTCCTACGCAAAGAGCGACAAAATCATTGCTTAATCCCCATCTATTCTTATTCTCATCAAGCCTTCTAAAGTTTTCAACAGGTATATCTTTAAGCTCGTCAAACAGCTTGTATATATCCTCTCCCAAGAGATTAAAGAGTTTCAACATATAGACTGGCCTTAGCCTCACTATTCTTCTTAGGAATTCCTGTGCGGCTCCTATATCTCCGGTTTCTCCCGAAGAAAGCGCAATTTTTGCTATATGTTCAACTGTTTTTAGGTCGATGTATTTTTCTTCGGCAACAAACCTCTCATCCTCACCGTACCAATCTCCTTTTGCTTCTTTATGCATGTAGTCTGTTACAAGATATGCTAATTCAACATCTTCAATGTCTGACTCTACAAGAAGTTGTGCATATAAATCCGGTTTAATGCTTTTTAAAAGCTCAAAGATAGGCCGTGAATCATGATCGTAAGTTTCTTCATGCATATATCCACCGGGCATCCATTCCTTTAAAAAGATTTTCAGCGAAAGGACTACCCAGTAAAATACCTTTTTAGTTATTCTATCAGGATATATTCTGGCGATAAGTTCAACTAAGTAACTGGCTACAGAGTTAAGACCCTCGGCACTCATAATGCCTTGTTTCTTTAAATCAGTATCTTCTGGCGGGTAAGAGACCTTGGATTGCCTTTCTATTCCCGTGAAAATCTCTTCCATCTCTACCATGCCTGCAAAAGATCTTTCAATCTCAGTATAGCTTCCGGACATAATTGCCACGATTGCCTCAATGCAATCTGAATCAAAATATTCTGAATTATCTTTTATGATCTGAGAAAGCATTCTTTGCCGATCCGAACCACCTATGCCCCACTTATGTAGTACCGATAAAAAATCAACCCAATTTATCCATTCAGCTCTTACAAGACCGTTTATCTGCCTGACTATGATTTTTTCTTTCCTTTTCCCTAAAGCTTCTCCTGTATTTGAACATAAGACCTGCAAGATCCATTGACCTATTCTATACGTTTTCGCTAGTGTGGATATTTGTCTTCTGACTTTTTGTTTATTTATGGCCGTCTCATTTCGAAATTCCGAATAGCATTTTTTTACAAAATCGGTCAATGATTCCAGAAATTCATCACTCTCAAGATATTTAAAGTCTTCATGTATTATTTTTTTCACAACAATGTCGGCAAATGCAATAAATTCATCGAAGTTGGTTGTGTCTCGTTCGCCTTTAAGCTTTTCGATTTGATCCAACAAGGACTTTCTTCCATAATCCTTTAAAGATAGATATGCGAGGATCTGGTGAATTGTAGCAAATACCTGCTCTTCGTATGTAAAACTATCGATGCTGTTATGGATGGCCTCATCTACAAGCGCTATGTAAAGACCGTGGGGCATATTAAAAGCTATATCCTCCACAAGAATGACCTTTTTGCCATCTTCTGTTTTTACTGTAATAGCAAGCGACCCTATTTGACCTGCGGGTACTTTTTTGATAGGAATATATTCAGCATTGTCATCAAAAAATCCAGAGGTAATTTCTTCTCCGAAATTTTCAATTATGAGATGCACTGTTGTCGATATCATATAGTGCTCATCTGGTACTTTTGGCATAGTGCCTGTTCCAGCAAGAGTAGCTTTGATTTCTTCTGCGCTAGGACGCTTCTCTGATGTATCTTGTGCCATCTCTAAAAGGTTGGCTATTTTTCCAGGAGTGAATTCAACATCTTTGTATTTACCAAAATGTGAGGCTTGGGCTTGTCCAGAAGAATGTGCTTTGGCAACACCCTCTACCCTAGCAGAAATATTAAAATCAGTATCATCATCTCTATCGAATCCGTGTTTTTTATAGGCTTTGAATATTTCTTTCAATTCTTTTAACTTTAGTCCAAATTCTTTCGGATGTTTCTTTACAAATTCATAGAGCTTCATCAATTTGTCTAATGACTCTGCATTGTCATGGAAACCTTGTGCTGTGTCTTGATTTCCTCTGACCCATCCTCTCATTTCTTCATAATTTACGTCTCCTTGCTCATGTCTTTTAGCTTCGTATTGTCCAATTTCTTCCATCTCATGGATACCGGCGCTTTTTAGGATTTCTCTAAGTTCTTCCTGGGTGTATTCCGCACTAATGGAAGGGTTTTTTAGAAGTTTAGTAAGAGTCCGTTGGTCATAAAAAAGCTTGCTGTCAAGATACGCAACAGGTTTCCCATTCCATTTCCCCAATCCTACGCCTCCGGCTTGGCCGGTATTTTTAAGTAGGCCCGGAATCGATGCAATAAGAATAGCTTGTCCATTAACTCTGTCGGGTCTTGTCTTTAATATTTTTGTTATATCTTCGTATTTACCGTCTTTTTTTCTGAGGCCTTTTTTTCTAGCTTTATCTTCGATAGCTTTTGCTACATATTCGTCAAATGCTTTATGTGCCAAAATGTCATAACCAAGTTCATATTTCTCGAGAAATTCTTTCTCTTTCATGCGTGATTTTACGGCTAGTGTATCTTGTGCAAAGGCAAAGTCGTTAGTTAGAAATAGGCATACCATACCTAACGCTATAGCTTTAAACCAAAAATTATGTTTATACTTATTTGATATCATTGACACATACTATAGCAGAAAATACTACGCTGTATGTCACAGCAAGGTAACTATTGCGAAATCATGGATTCCTAACCAGGATGCTATAGTTACCGTATCTGTACACTGGAAGTATTGATATTTATGATAAACTGAAGGAGGTGGGAGGTGAAGTATCGCATGAAAGATATCGACAGAGTTCTTGAGTTACGGAAGAATATGATGGAGGATTGGCGGTATAGGAGCATGCACTGGAAGGATATAACGTATAAGTACAGAGTTAGCAAAGAATGGTTCTATAAATTAAGAAAGCGGTTCATTGAAAAAGGCTATGAAGGCTTGAAGGATAAGGTTCGGAATAATTCTAACCGGCCTAGGCGAATTGGCCTTGAAGAAAAGCTAAGAATACTTGATTATATCTATGAGAACCCAACGCATGGTGTTGATAGAATTGCCTGGGATTTTATTCCCCATATAAGCCATAGGACCTTATGGAAATTCCTAAAAAAAGAAGATTTGAATACGCGTCATAAACGCAGGCTCTGGGCAGAATCCCAAGGAAAACGTGTTTTAACTAAAAAAGAGAGGCTTATAAGAAGTGCCAAGCACAATCACGTGGAAAGCCATGCTCCTGGAGAGCTTGTCAGCATTGACACACTTACTGTCTCCGTCAAGGGACTTGGTAAGATATGGCATTATACAGCTTGTGATACGTATTCTAGTTACGGCTGGATAAAGGCGTATCATTACAAAACAAGTGATAACGCGATAGACTTTTTTATTAATCACATATTTAAAAATGTTCCCAGCTCTAAGATAAAAAGAATATTAACGGATCAGGGCACGGAATTCTATAACTTCAAAAATAAAGAAAATGACAGCTCTTTTACCAATGCTTTAAGGGCTCATGGCGTGCAGCATACCGTTACTAAAGTAGCTCATCCCTGGACTAATGGATATGTCGAACGGTTAAATCAGACATCTGGCAGGAGTTCTATCAGTGCAGATTAGAACGTCCTTATGCTTCTTTAGAGGCTCTCAATAAAGACCTGGATGCCTTTATAAGATATTATAACTTTAACCGTAGACATACGGGCTATAAACTTAAAATAGCGGGCTTTGAATACCCTGCCCATGCGTTCTTTGATGTTCGGGAAGCCAGGAAAATCGCTGAGATAAAATATTAGAATTTTGAAAAAAGACGGTCTTTTGCAAAGGTGAGGTGTGTCTATCTCGGTTTACTCTTGACGTAACGAGGACATATCCCTCCTGACCCTATCTCCAGAGTCCAATCGCCGCAGGCGATACCAATATAAAAAGGAGCCCCTGCAGTAGGGGCTCTGAATTAAAGGTCCTTCAGCAATGGAAAATGCTTCCCTAGGTCGCATTTTCTTCATTGCTTCAGGATCACTTTTGCTTCGCAAAAGTGGTGGGGAGAGTTGGTCTTGGATATTGACTTAACTACCCCGCTAAAAATAACAATAGAAATGTTAAAACAAAAATTAAACTAAAAAATACAAAATATATTTTAGAGAATTGTTTTATTTTTCTATCTTTTAAAATAGAGAGTTGCTTGGTCAGAAATAAATAGAGGCCAGTACCTGCGATACTTCCCAGGAATCCCAAAAACAACGATACCTTTAATTGCAAAATTATGAGCTCGAGACCACTCATCATCTATTCTTAACTTTTTTTGTCTTTTATGAGATAAATTATTATAAGAGCAAAAAAGGAAACTCCTATTGTCTTTGCTATCTCAGTTAGATCGAGACAGTTTTTACTAGCACATAAAGGAAGGTAAAATAATCTAAAGGCTATCCAAACTATTATTCCGTAAATTAAGCCTTTTTGTCTTTTATTTAATTTCACTTACCCTCCGATTTCAGCTGTAAAACTTCAACCTCGTACAACTCTTCCTTATAAGTTAAAGATGGTGGGGAGAGAAGGATTCGCACCTTCGTAGACCGAAGTCGCCAGATTTACAGTCTGGT
>JABMRJ010000051.1 GCA_013202745.1 Candidatus Omnitrophota bacterium | reverse complement strand
TGAGGGACAGGTTGGAAGCTAAAATCGCACCCGGTACAAAAAGTTTAGGATTTACAAGAGGGGTTCTATTTGCTATAATCGACTAAGATGAAGAAGCAGAGGAAGAGTGCACAGTTTAAGGATGGCTTTTCAGAGGGGCTCAAACCTCTAAGGCCCCTTGCCCTATCAGAGGTCAGGACCGTCAATGACCTCGTAACCCAGATGTCCCATACGGCATTCGGCGGCAGGAGTGTAGGTGAGGCCGCGGATGTTCTCCATAAGATGGTATCTGACAAGGACTGTTTCGTAGTCCTTACCCTCTCCGGGGCCCTCACAGTAGCCAAGATGGGGCTCGTCATATGTGACCTCATAGACAGTGGCATGGTGCAGGCAGTCGTCTCTACAGGCGCTATCATGGCCCATGGTTTTGTAGAGTCTGCCGGGATGTCGCATTTCAAATATGAACCCCACCTAAAAGATGAAAAGCTATATAAGTCAGGATATAACAGGGTATATGATACTCTCGAGCTTGAGAAGAATCTCGACAACGTCGAACTAATTGTCCGGAAGGTACTCGATAAGATAAGCAGAAAGACTACCCTTTCGAGCGAGCTTATCAATAAGCGGCTGGGTGAATATCTATTGGAGAATGCAAAGGGGCGCGGTATATTAAAGAGCGCTTTTACAAAGAAGGTTCCCGTCTACGTGCCAGCCTTTACCGATTCAGAGCTTGGCCTAGACTTAGGTATATATAATAGGAAAGCAAAACTAAAGAAGAAGCCCTTATTCCGGTTCGACCCCCTACTTGACCTCGAGTCCTTTACAGACCTTATAAAGGATAGAAAGAGAATCGGCATATTCACCATAGGAGGCGGCGTTCCCAGAAACTGGGCGCAGCAGGCAGCACCCTATCTTGATATAATACAGAAGAGGATCAAATCGGGAGGCGGTTTCAAGCGTTATAGCTATGGTGTGCGTATCTGTCCTGAACCTACCCATTGGGGCGGTCTATCCGGATGCACTTATTCTGAAGGGGTCTCCTGGGGAAAATTCCTTCCTCCTCGTGAAGGAGGAAGATGGGCAGAGGTCTATGCTGATGCAACGATCGCTCTGCCCATGATAGTAAAAGCTGTTCTTGAAAGGATTGGTAAATAATTCTTCTATATCTTTACAGCCTCAGAGACTATCATATTCATTGCAATCTCCGCTGCCTTCTTTCCTGAAATTAGCATACCGCCAAATGTTGGGCCCATACGAGGAAGACCGAATACGCTTGATACGGCCATACCTGCAGCTATCAAACCCGGATATACTTCCTGAGTCATTTCGCATACGGCATCTTCCGAGCTAGCCACATCCATTGCGCCGCAGCCCTTTACGTTTAGCAGCCCTCTCTTCTTCAATGCCTCACATACATGGGCATCGTGGCCGGTGGCATCCACAACGACCTTAGTTTCCAGCGCTACCGGATCTACGCAGGTAATGGCCCTTGGGAGCGCCCCTACCGGTGTCCAGTTGATAACTACGCCTTCAACGCGTGAATTTCTCAAGACAACGTCATCTACCTTCGTCATGTTTACAATCTTGACTCCGGCATCGCAGGCTGCAGCTATTAGCTTGGAACATGCGTGTGGACCGTCGGCCACAAAGAGGCCGTCTTCAACCTCTTTGTATGGAATGTTTAATTCATCAAGGACCTTTTCGGAAGGACTTCTGAAAGTGACCTTATTCATGAGATAACCGCCTATCCAGAAACCGCCGCCCAGATAGTTATTGGCCTCGAGTACCAGTACCTTAACCTTGTTTTTAGCAAGTTCCCTGGCGCATACAAGGCCGCTCGGGCCTCCGCCTACAACAATAACATCGCTCTTTATATAGTCAGAAAAATCCTTTAAGAATTCATCCACTATAGCCCTTGTAACCTGTGCTTCTGAAATATCCTTAAAACGCTCCATCTTTACCTCCTTTTTTTCTGTTTATTAGTATAGCACCTTTATGGAAATCCTGTCAATTAAATTTGCCTGCTGTACAAAAGATGTATAAACTTAGTCAGCAACCCTGGACGTCTCTTGCCTATGCCCGTCTTATCGATCTTGACTACAGGCATCACTTCCATAAGGGTGTTGGTAAGAAAGACCTCGTCTGCGCCCTTAAGCTCTCTTGGAGATACTTTGCGCTCGATCGCCTTGAGCCCTGCCTTCTTTGCAATGGATAAGACGATCTCTCTTGTTACACCCGGCAATATCCCGCTATTTAAGGAAGGTGTTATGAGCCCCTTTCGCTTTATCATAAATATATTGCTCACTGCAGACTCTGCTACAAACCCCTTTGTATTGAGAAGGAGCGCGTCGTCTGCGCCCCTTTTCTGTGCGTCCATGCGCGCAAGGATATTATTTAAGTAATTGAGGCTCTTTATACTGCTCAAAGGCGACTCCGCATTTCTCCTTACAGAAGAGGTGTAGAGCGATATACCCTTTTCGTAGAATGCCGCCGGGTATGGCGTAAAGTGTTTCACTATAATGACGACGCTGCTGCTTTTAGCGGTCACGGCATTAAGTCCAACCCTGCCCTCTCCCCTTGTGGCAGCAAGCCTTATATACGCGTCCTTTAGTCCGTTTATCCTGATAAGCTTATATATCTGTTTCTTAATAGACTCCCTGCCGAGCTTGATCTTTAGATCTATAACCTTTGCCGAACTATAGAGCCTATCGAGGTGTCTATCCAATGCCAGCACCCTGCCATTATAACTACGCATAGTTTCGAAGATGCCGTCTCCATAGAGAAAACCTCTGTCGAATATTGATATAGACGCCTTTTTTTCGTCGACAATCCTATTATTTACAAATATCTTCATAAGAATGCATGCCGCCTAATGCCTCTACCAATGCCTTTGCTTTATCGAGCGTCTCCTGATACTCCATTTCAGGGGATGAGTCTGCCACTATGCCGCCGCCTACCTGAAAGTAGGCGCGCTTTGCCTTAATGATAAATGTACGTATCACTATGGATGTATCCATGTCCCCGTCAAAACCTATATAACCTATAGACCCGGTGTAGACTGACCTTTTTGTCGGTTCGAGCTCATCTATGATCTCCATGGACCTTATCTTGGGCGCCCCGGTTATGGATCCTCCGGGAAAACAACTCATAAGGCAGTCTATCGCATCGACATCCGCCCTTAATATACCGCCTACGGTTGAGACGAGATGAAAAACGGTTGAATACGTCTCCAGCATAATAAATTCTGTGGGTAAGACCGTCCCGTATTCACATACCCTGCCCAGGTCATTACGTTCAAGGTCGACTATCATCAGATGTTCAGCCCTGTCTTTTATGCTGCTTAGGAGCTCTATCCTGTATCTTTCATCCTCTATGCCGTCTATACCCCTCGGCCTCGTCCCCTTTATCGGGCGCGTATGAATTTTACGCCCCCTCTTGCACAAAAATCTCTCAGGGGATGCACTCACTATCTGTAGGTCGCCGAGGTCAAGATATGAGGAGAACGGCGCAGGATTTACGCTCCTCAAGCGCTCAAAGAGCGTTGCGGGAGGGATATCGATGTCGCAGGAGAATCTCTGTGAGAGGTTCACCTGGTAGATGTCGCCCTTTGCTATATAATCCTTTGCCCTCTCTATTGCAGATATATATTCATGCTTTTCGAAGTTAGATTCGATCTTTACATCTTTAAATAAATCTCTTTCCATTCTCATTTGGATGATACCGGCAGAGCCTATATCATCCTTTATGCCTTTTAAGCGCATCCTGGCGCGCTCGTCTCTCTTTTCTTCATCCGCTTCAGGAAACCCGCATGATGCTATATATGTCTTGTCTTTTAGATGGTCGGATATTATAACGGTATCGTAAAACATGACGGCGCAATCCGGCAGCTTTAGATCATCTATTGCCGTCGATGGCACATCCTCAAGGTGATGGCAGAGATCGTAAGAAAAATACCCCACTGCGCCCCCTGTAAATGGTATGGATGTATCTTCTGTATCTGTCTTGAATCTCTCCATGAAATCCTTTAATATATAAAATGGGCTCCCTTTAAACCGCCTGATAGCCCCTTTCTCAATGACTTCGATATCATTACCCTTTGAGCGCACTATCATGAAAGGATCGAATCCCAAAAATGAGTATCTCCCAAGCTTCTGCGGGTCCATTCCGCTATCCAGGAAAAATGGATAAGGCCTATCCTTGAACAGCCGGAAGAGGCCTGTTGAGGAAAGCGATGTATGGATCTCTTCGATCAGAGGTTTTATGCTCATTAAAAGTTGGGAGTTTTAAGTAACTTCTTTTTAAGAAATAGTCTCTTTATGGGGTTTGCATAATCTACTACAAGTTTTCCGTTTAGATGGTCTATCTCGTGCTGTATGGCCTTTGAAAGGAGCCCTTCTGCCTCGCCCTCAATCACCTTTCCATCGCCGTCTAATCCTTTATATCTAATCTTTTCGGACCTTTTTACGGTTACCATGATGCCGGGCAGGCTAAGGCACCCTTCATCCCCAGTCGCGGAACCTCTTCTCTCTACCACTTCCGGGTTTATGAGTTTAATGGGGCCGTCGCCGACATCGATCACTATGATCCTTTTTGAGATACCCATCTGCGGTGCGGCTAAGCCGACACCATGGTTTAGATACATAGTCTCGAGCATATCGTCAGCCAATCTCTTATCTTCTTCTTTTATAAGATCTATATGGCGTGATGACCTTCTCAGGAGGGGGTTTGGATATTTTATTACTTTAAGAATACTCATTTTTTCTTCTTTATGGGCCTATTCTCGCTGTCTACCGGGATGATCTTCGGGGTTATAGACCTCGTCTCCTTCTCGTCGACAAGACAATAAGATATTATTGTGATGAGATCTCCGATCTCACCCTGGTATGTGGCGGGTCCGTAGAACGCTATGATGCCTGAATTTTTAGCCTCTTCTATAACATACGTCTCAAACCTTGAACCGTTGTTTATATTAACGATCTGTACCTTTTCATTTGGGATTATATTGCTCGCATCGAGAAGGGCCTTATCTATCCCTATGCTGCCGCTATAATGTAAGTCTCTTTTCGTTATCTTCGCCCTATTTATCTTAGATTTACACATTAGTCTTTGCATCTATATTCTCCTATTTTTGCTTATTGAATCTCTCTTTAAGTGCAGTATACTCTTTTTCAATCTCTTTGGGTAATTTTTTATCGAATTTCTTAAAGAATTCTCCCAGGTTTTTTATGTCTTCGAGCCACTCATCCTTATCTATCTTTAAGAGTTCCTCTAAATTCTCCTTAGGCATATCTAGGCCTGTTATATTTATATCCTTCGGATTCGGCAGATAACCTATGGGCGTCTTGACCGCGTCTACTTTATTGTTACAGCGGTCTATTATCCATTCGAGGACCCTTAGATTCTCTCCGAAGCCCGGCCATAAGAATTTTCCGTCTTTATTCTGCTTAAACCAGTTTACATGGAATATCTTCGGCTGCTTCTTTATTATCTTACCCATCCTGAGCCAGTGCTTAAAGTAATCTCCCATATGATAGCCGCAGAATGGCAGCATCGCCATCGGATCACGCCTCACCTCGCCCTGTTTGCCGAATTGAGCCGCTGTCCGCTCCGACGCCATAGATGCCCCTACATACACACCATGCTGCCAGTTGAAAGATTCATATACTAAAGGAGCGAGATGCGCCCTCCTTCCGCCAAATATGATAGCAGATATGGGGACCCCATGATGGTGCTCTACCCTATAAGACAGAGAGGGACACTGATTTATCGGCGCAGTAAATCTGGCATTGGGATGGGCTCCTGTAATTACCTTTCCGTCTTTATCTTTCATGCCGGGTTTCCAGGGATTCCCCTTCCAGTCTGTGCCGCCTGACGGGGCATCACCTTCCCCGTCTTCCCACCACACCGTCTTGTCATCTTTTAATAATACATTCGTAAATATCGTATTCTTGCCTACAGTCTTTATCGCATTCGGATTGGTCTTTGTATTTGTCCCGGGCGCAACTCCGAAAAATCCATTTTCCGGATTTATTGCCCATAAAGCCCCGTCTGAATCGACCCTCATCCAGGCGATATCATCCCCCACTGTCCAGACCTTATACCCTTTTGATTTGAGCCCTTCGGGTGGAATGAGCATCGCGAGGTTCGTCTTGCCGCATGCGCTCGGAAATGCCGCAGCTACATAATCTATCTTTCCATCCGGCTTCTCTATGCCGAGTATCAGCATATGTTCGGCCATCCATTCCTCTTTCCTTGCAAGGAAGCTCGCTATACGCAGCCCCAGGCACTTCTTACTCAAGAGCACATTACCGCCGTACCCGGAACCAACGGACCATATGGTATTATCCTCCGGGAAATGGAGTATGAGACGTCTATTTATATCGAGGTCGGCTTTGCTATGTAGGCACTTTGTAAATTCCCCGTCTGCACCAAGCACCTTCAAAACAGGCGCGCCTATCCTAGTCATTATACGCATATTTAGGACTACATATATGCTGTCTGTAAGCTCTATGCCTATCTTGCTGAAGGGTGAACCGACGGGCCCCATGGAGAATGGTATAACATACATCTTGCGCCCCTTCATGGCACCCTTAAAATATGTTCCTGCCTTCTTATATGCATCTTCAGGAGCCATCCAGTTATTAGTGGGGCCTGCCTCCTCTTTCTTCTTTGTGCATATAAGTGTAAGGTTTTCGGTACGGGCCACGTCGTTTATGGCGGTCCTGTGGTAGACGCATCCTGGCAGCTTATTCTGGTCGAGCTGGATAACCTCGCCCGTGCTAAACGCCTCTTTCTCAAGCCTCGACTTTTCGGTATCTGAGCCGTCTATCCATATAATTTTATCAGGCCCGCACATCCGGGCCATCTCTTCTACCCAAGCTTTAAGTCTATTGTGTATTATTTTCAAAATTATCTCCTTATTTACGCGTTTTAATGAAGTTTTCTATAGACCTGTCGTATGTCCTCTCTGCTTCCTTAGAGAAGAAACAGGCAGGTGCCTGGTCCATCCCTAAGTGGTACTGTATGCATTCACAGCATATGCCCTTTCTCGGACAGGGCTCGTACGTGCACGTACAATTGACCGTATTTCCATCTTTATTTGCGCATTTTTTTGCCATATCTATGAAATCCCCTTACCTAAACTGAATACCTTATCCAGCGCATCTTTATCTTTATTTATATCCCCTTTTGCATCGACTCCTCCTATGAGGAGCTCATCTTTATACTTTAGTCCAAGGACGTGAAAGAGGGACTTTATAGTCTGCTTGGTGCCAATAAAGGCCTCTGCCTTATTCAATCCTGCCGTCGCTATTAGATAACCGTACCGCTCTTTTTCATCATCCCTCAAAGGCTCTTTCAATATAAACCTCTTCGCCCAGAGCGCCTGGCACCTGTCTATCATGCACTTAAGCTGCGCGGGGACTCCCATAAAAAACGTAGGGGTCGATATGACGAGATGATCCGCATCGAGGAGCTTCTTATATACGTCCACCATATCGTCTTTTATCCGGCATGCGCCTGTCTTGAAACAGACATTTGTTTCATCGCAGGGCGCTATCTTGAGGCCGCATGCATATATCTTCTCTACAGTGTTTCCCGAAGACTTGGCACCCTCTAAAAACTTATCTAAAAGTAAGTCGCTGTTACCGCCTCTTCTCGGACTTCCCTCTATGCCCAATACCTTCGCCATAAAAGCCTTCGCCTTGGCCCTTCTTCTTTTAAAAGAGTTTACGCGCTATGCGCAGCCTGTTCGTCAAGGTAACAAGGTGCTCTTTTTCTATATCTATAATCCGCGAAAGGACCTCTCTACCCTGAGGATTGGTGCTTGCAATATGCGCTTGTGTATAAAAGAGTATCGAATCCCTCTCTGCATTTACGCCTATCCGGAGTGCGGCGGCCTCGCCTAACTGCTTTATGCCGGCCTTTGGTGTATTCTTAAAGACCCCGCTGTCAACCAGGCTATTGAGGTACGCCGATATCTCTTCTGATATATCAAAATACCCCTTTGAGTCTGCTCCCGGAAGGGTCTCCAGTAATTCCTTAAACGTCTTATAGTGCTCGTCTTCCTCTTTCTTTAACCTGCTGAATATATCCTTCGTCTCTTTATTCTTTGAGATCTTTGCCGCTTCTTCATAGAATTTAGCGCCCTCTTCTTCAAGGTTCATCGCTACGGTAATAACTTCACTGTCCGAAAGAAATTTCATAACCATATCATTTTACCCCGGCTGGAATAAGTTTTAGAAAAAAGCCCTTAAGGAGGTCTGCCGCTTCTATTACCTCAGCGCTCAATTCTTCGCCAAAGGCGGTACTCCCGGGCTTCACCCCTATCATTATAATCTCTGCCTTTACGGATTTCTCAAGAAGTTCCATAAATATCTTTGGTGAAATATTATGTGTTGAGAAACCCACCTTTACTATATCATCCTTCTCAAAAAGCGCTATTTCGCCTAAGGGGGCGTTAAAATTGACCGTATCCAGTAATATTATAACATCTGGGTTCTCTTTTACAACAGGATTGTAATAGTTCTCCAGAGAGGGGCCGCAGTTAAATACCCTGGCCTCGATCTTGCCTTTGAGCGACTCTGCAAGATGTGCGCCGAACGCATCATCCCCGCGCAGTTCATTTCCTATACCGAGTATGACGACTCTCCCCTTTACACGCCCTTTTAACGCCTCTAAGAACTCTTTATAACTTATCTTATGCATATTTTGTCTATTTTTGGGGGTAGTGCCCTCTCTCTTTATTTCTCGAGGGTGGTCTTTCTGCGGCATCTGGCACACAGGATCTTCATCCTGTCGCCTCGGGTAAGGTCTTTTACGACTTCCGTTATATTCTCATCTACAAGGCCCAGTTCCTTAAGGCGGGACATAAAAAGCGTTGGGTTGGAAAATGCGAGCGGCCCCAGCCTTTTTGAGATCCAGTCGAGATGGGCCTTTGTCGTAATGGTCGTTTTACATGTTTCACACAGCGCGAGTTCCTTCTCCACGCTGTTTATGGCATCTTTTCTGTCGAAGACCGCAAGGTCGTAATCAAGTGTCAGCTTTACTCCCGGAGGCGTGTCATCCCTGGTTGTGCATAGCGCCTGGCACTGTCCGCAGAACATGCATTCGTCGTGGTGTATTATCATCTTTCTCATCGGTATATCCCGCGATACATTGTCCACAAATTCTATAGCACCCGGCGGGCATACATTAACGCAGCCTGTACATCCGACGCAGCCTTCTTCCGAGTATTTTGGCGCGCCCCTGAAATTCTTGGCCTGTATATGCGCAACATTCGGGAACTTTGATGTATACGGCCC
>JABMRJ010000050.1 GCA_013202745.1 Candidatus Omnitrophota bacterium | reverse complement strand
GTATTGAGGATGCGCTTGGTGGACCTGTAGTTCTGTGTAAGTTTTATAGTCTTTAGTTTGGGGAATTTCTCCTTAAATTTAAGGAAGCTGGCGTAGGATGCTCCCCTGAACCTGTATATCGCCTGGTCGTCATCACCTACGACACATATGTTCTTGTGTCTCTGTGAAAGCATCTCGAGAAGCTCTATCTGCGCAATATTCGTATCCTGGAATTCATCTACCACTATATATTTAAATTGCTCCTGATACTGCGATAGGATATTGGGCCTTTCCTTAAAGAGTTTTATCGTATATATGATGAGGTCCCCGAAATCAAGGGCATTCTCTTCAAGCGCTTTTCTTTGGTATACATTATAGATCCTTGCGACTTCTTCTTCCCTCCTCACCTCGAGCTCAATAGAGGGCGCGTCATCCTGCGAAAGGGTCTTCTTTTTCTTTTCGAGATCCCGCCTCAATCCTTTTGCGTATGCTGCATATTCTTCCGGCAGGATCAGTTCGTCTTTAGCGCGTGATATGAAGCGTACAAAGCTATTCAATACGCCTGCGGGATCAGCAAGCTGTAGATAGTAATCGAGCTTAAATTCCGGCAGGAGTTTTTTAAGGAGTATCCATTTCTCGACGTCGTCGAGGATCTTGAAGTTGGCGGGTATGCCTATGTGGCTCCCGTTCTCTGCAAGCACCTTTCTTGCAAAGGCATGAAAGGTAGATATGCAGATATCGTGCGCCGCTTCGCCTACCATGCCCTCCACCCTATCCTGCATCTCATCTGTAGCTTTATCTGTAAAGGTGAGTGCGAGTATATTTTCGGGCTTGAGCCCTTTTTTTGAAGAGAGTAGGTGGGCAACACGCGTCGTAATGACGCGCGTCTTTCCCGTGCCTGCACCCGCTACTATCAGAGTAGGGCCTTCAGTGGTAGTTACGGCCTCGCTCTGCTGGGCATTAAGGCCTTGCAGAATCTTTTCGTTTGATCGCTTTTTGGCCATTACAGTACTTCTCTAAATCGTTTATCTTCCATTGATCCGGAAATGTTGCGCACTGGATAGGTTTGGCAGCGTGTATAGCACACACTTTATCATCCAGAAATATACACTCGCCGTTTTCCTTAGTCTTGAGGTTCAATCGCGGTCGGTGCACAATCTCAGCATATCTATTTACGAAATCGAACTCCTTTAGAGATAAGTGCCTGCTCATCCTGGCTACATCATCTTCACTTATATATACAAACCCCGGCCATTTGCAGCATTCACCGCACACCAGGCACTGAAAATCCGTCATCGTATATAACCTTTCATGGGATCCTGCGGCACACCGCTTTTACGCACCTCAAAATGCAGATGCGGCCTTACAGCCTTAAATCTTGCGTTTCCTGTATTACCTGTACGGCCTATTACCTCACCGCGCTTAACAGGGCGCTGCCAGATTATTGTTGTATCTGCCAGGTGCGCATAGAGGGTCGTCAGACCGCCTCCATGGTATATCTTTACATATCTTCCATAACCATCTTCGTCGAACCGCGCTATGGCCCATCCGCTTACCGCTGACTTTACGGGTGTCCCGACAGGCGCCAGTATATCAACGCCGGTATGTTTACGTCCATTCTTTCTCTTGGCGCCAAAATGGCCTTCACCCATGCTGTCGTTTCTGATCTTTGGATTACTTATATCTAACGGGGACTTGAATTCTTCTCTGTATCCGCCAAAGGTCGTAGTTACCAGATAAAATGATGTGATGATAAGTGCAGTTATTAAAAAGTAAGGTAAGAACCTCTTCATGTCAGCGGGCAGAGTACTTACGGGCCAGTGTAAATATAAAAAGCCCCATCATAAACGCACCTAAGAACGCTTCTGAGACAGCCAGCAGTCTGTAAAATGTAGAAAATCGCGGTACGATATCACCGTAGCCAAGCGTGGTAAATGTTACTACGCTGAAGTAAATATAGTCTCCGAAGTTTAACACATGTTCATTCGCTATGGATTGCCTGGCAAGGTTTAATAAATTATAAAGAATCGCATATGCAAATATGATAAGAAAAGAGGATGATATTATGCGCTGCGGCTTTTCGCCATAACCGCACAAGATGCCCATAAGGGCAACGGGTATATAGGTAATCTCTCTATTCTTTCTCAAGATAGCCGTCTCCATCTTCTTCTCTTTAAATGAGGCCCAGCTTGCATCATTATATCTACCCTCGGAGATAAAGTATCTCTTGAGCGTACGGTAGGTCTCCTCTGCGGCAATGTGGCCGACTTCATATATGCTGCAGCTGCTTTTTATCCTATTCTTCTTGAACATAAAATTCTGTTTGGTCAATGCCTTTGCGCCTGTCAGGTCTGCCCGCCATAAACGCGCACCAGGAAGCTTCGCCTGCCAAAAATCCACTCCAGAGAGGTTGCTCTCAACCAGCTTGGCCCCGGTTAGGTCCGCATGCCATAGCCTGGCACCTGTAAGGTCCGCCCTGGTGAGATCTGCATTTGATAGGTTTGCGCCTGTCAGATCGCTGCCTGTAAGGTTAGTGCCTACAAGATCAGCCCCTGAGAGGTCTGTATCGAATAGATTGGCATTTGATAGGTCTGCACGCGTTAAGTCGGCCCCTGAGAGATTGAGCCCCTCAACCTTCTTATTCCTTATAGCCTTGAGGATATCGTCTCTATTATTATATGCCATATGAGTATTATATAAGAATATATGGGCCTTAGCAAGGGATTACTTGAGCAGTCCCGATACCATCTGGCTTACGGCCTTCCCGTCTGCCTGCCCCTTTGCCTTAGCCATTACCTCTTTAATGACACGCCCCATATCCTTCTTTGTAGAGGCACCTATCTCTTTTATAACGTCCTCTATTATCTTACGTAACTCTTTTTCTGGCAATTGCTTAGGTAAAAATGTCTCGAGGATAGCGAGCTCTCCTCCTTCTTTCTTGGCAAGATCTTCCCTGTTACCTTTTTTGAATTGCTCGATTGAATCTTTATGTTTCTTAACCTGTTTATGGATGATCTTTATTATATCCGCGTCTTTTAACTCCTCTTTCTTCTCTATAAACACATTATGCATATCGGCCTTCAGCATTCTCAAAGATGACATCTTTACAGAGTCTTTTGCCTTCATCGCTTCCTTCAGTTCCTTTTCAATACTCTCCTTTATCATGATATTCTCCTTTTTTTATTCCGGGGAGACCTTCCGTAATATCGTTACCCCCCAGGTAAGTATGCAAAGCGATACAAAAAGGGCTATCCTGTACCTGAACGGACCGAGCGGACCAAATATAAAGACTACCGCACCCCATATCAGGAGCCCTATAAACGCAAGATTTGACAAGAATCCCAGAAGGCCGAAAATCTCGCCGATCCTCTCTTTTGGAAAGAGTGTTATGGCAAATGCCCTGCCTGAGACCCTTATGCCGCTAAAGGCGAGACCTGCGAGCGGGCCTATGACCCAGAAGAAGTTCTTGTGAAAACTTATTATAGCAAGAAAGACAGAGAGCACACAAACCATTATGGCGCCCAACAACGTCTTCTTGGGGCCTATCCTGTCGGATATGACGCCGGATGCAAGCGCCCCTATTATAGAGAAGATATTGGAGACAATGTAGAGTGTAATTATCTCTGCATCCTTAAGCAATACTACTTTCTTAAGATAGACAGACATGAATATAAATACGGTATTTACTATATTGATTATTATAAAGAGTGAGAGAAAAAAATCAAATTGGTTTTTTGAGGCCCTAATCTCTTTTAATGTATTCTTCAGGCTGAGGAACGCGCCTTTTATGAGTTCTCCAATATTTTTTATCTTGCGCACATCCTTATCCTTTACAAATATAAAGCATGGTAATGCAAATATAAGAAAGAAGAACGCCGTAGGTATGAATGTAGCCTGGTAACCAAATTTCAGGGCTATGGGCCTTATCGCCAATAGGCCGGTTATGACACCAACATAGCTTAAGCATACACCGTAACCGGAAACCCTCCCTATACTCTCCTCATCAGCCACATATGGTAATAATGCATTATAGAATACTGCGCCGGATATCAGATACCCGAGGTTGGCTATGGCAAAGAATAGAAGACCGAGAAAGATGCTCTCAACCATGCCTATGAATGAAAGAAAAAGCACGCAGAGTAACGTAAAGATGATAAGAAACGGCACCCTCTCGTTCTTTTTGTCCGATATAGCACCAAGTATAGGCATGGCTATAGCTGCTATGAGCATCGACAAGCCGAGAACAAAGCCATAGACTATATCTTCTGCACCCTTCTCCACTGTAACCCAGAGCGCAAAGTATAACGCAATGACATTCATGCCGAAGATGGCATTTGAAAAGTCATAAAGCGCCCAGGAAAAAATTGTGACCCGCTTTTTATCCATATAGCTTAAGCTAAAAGCCCTCTTATGCCATCCATTATGGCATTTTTAGTTCCCTTAATAACTTGACTGTCTATAACCTCTACATCTTGTTTTTTAAAGAATAAGGGCCTTCCAATCCTTACCGTTACAGGATGTGGTTTAAAAAATCTCTCACCGGCCGGATACGCCTCATAAGCACCTTTTACGCCTACGGGGATTATGGCCTTCCCGCTCTTGAGTGCCAATATCGCCACGCCATCATCGGCATCCTTCAATCTGCCATCCGGACTACGCGTCCCTTCGGGGAATATTCCCAGCACCCTGCCTTCCCCAAGGGCATCAAGCGCCTTATCAAGAGCACCGTTTATTGGAATAGTTCTCAGTATATAATGGAGGGGTCTTAACGCCGGCCTGTTGAATACCTCCTTCCTTGCAATCCAGCTGATTCTGTTTGTAACAGCCAATTGAATAACCATAGGATCAAGAAAGCTTGTGTGGTTTGCGGCCAATATAAAAGGAGCACCTTTAGGAAGATTCTCCCGCCCTTCAACAGTAAGCCTGAAGAAGACCCATACCAAAATACCGGCAATCGCCTTGACCAATTTATACAAAATATTATTCAACATCTTCTTCATAAAGATTATCTAAAAGGAATTTGTACTTCTCTGTAACGGTTCTGCGCCTTATCTTGAGGGTAGGCGTAAGCTCGCCCCGGTCCTGGCTGAATTCCTTATCCATGATTAAAAATTTCTTTATCCTGGCAAAGCGCGGTATATCTTTTAACTTCTCATCTATGCGGCGGCCTATAAAATCGTGGACCCTTCTATCTTTCACCAGGTCTTTTATATCTGCAAAATCGATCTTCTTAAATTTAGCGTATTCTGCTATATTGCTAAAGTCCGGTATGATGAGCGCGCTTAAGAATTTTTTCTTGTCTCCATAGACAAGGACATCCTGTATGAATCTATCGGCCTTGATGAGCGTTTCAATCTCCTGAGGGGCTATATTCTTTCCGCCGCTTGTAACTATGATATCCTTCTTTCTATCTGTTATGACGAGAAAACCGTCTTTGTCTATATGGCCTATATCACCTGTATGGAGCCACCCTTCCCTTACGATACTCTCTGTATCTTTGTAAAGATGGTAGTACCCTTTCATCAGGTTGGGGCCCTTTGTCAGTATCTCTCCATCAGAGGCCATCTTTACAGAGATATCCTGGATCGGCTTCCCGACAGTCCCTACTTTGTATTCATTGAGCCTATTTACGGCTATTACAGGTGAACTTTCCGTGAGACCATACCCTTCAAGAATAGGTATATCAAAACTTAAGAAAAAATATGCAACTTCTTTAGAGAGAGGCGCACCCCCCGAAACAAAAAATCTTAACTTACCCCCAAATAACTTCTTGAGTTTCTTAGATATGGGCTTTGTAACAAGAAACTTCTGGATTGCAAGATAAAGGGGTACGGGCCTTTTACGCAGCTTTCTAAAGAGGCACGCCCTGCCTATCCTGTACCCCCAGAAAAAGAGATTCTTTTTTATAAATGAACTCCTGATCGCCTTGTTCAATATTTCTGCGTATAACTTTTCGAAAAACCTCGGTACACCGCACATAAAAGTAGGGGAAAATAACCTGGCGTCTTCAAGGATCGTATCGCGCCTTTCGGCATACGCAATCTCACCGCCCTGTATCATCATAAGATAATAGCCGGCCATCCGTTCAAATACATGGCTTAAGGGGAGAAATGAAAGATAGCGGTCCCTGCTATCTATATTGATGGCACCGGCTGAGGCCCTGCAGTTTGATATGAAATTATTATTTGTAAGGACCACACCCTTTGGTGGCCCCGTTGAACCTGAGGTATATATTATCGTTACCGGATCTTCGCCCCCGACCGCTTTACCCCTCCCCTTTAATAAATCGGCATATTTAGAGAGCCTCTTCCGGCTATCCTTTAGGAAGACATTAAATTCGGTAACGAGAGGGTCTATATTTGGGGAGGTTTCAAAGGTTATAATCCTCTTTATACTGCTTACCTTATTTACCGAAAATATCTTTTCGAGTTGGTCTTTACCAGAAACAAATATTACCTCTGCGCCGGAGTCCTTTAGTATGTATTCTACATCTTTTGGAGCACAGGAAGCATATATAGGTATAGTGACGGCCCCGCAGGAAAGAATAGCAAGGTCCGCATATGCCCATTCCGGCCGGTTCTCTGAAAGTATCGCTACCCTGTCACCTATCTTAACGCCCAGATCGAGCAGGGCACAGCCCAGGAGGTCTACCTTGCCGCCAAGCTCACGCCAGGTTGCGGAAGATATCTTTGCGTCTCTTTTAAATCTTAAGATAATTCTATCTGGGTGAGACTCTATATGATCTCTTATAATAGAGGTTATTGTATTCATGCAGAGAAAGCGCGGTCTCTACTTACTTTTCGTATCGTCTTCTTTACCGGCTCTTTTGAATTCCTTTATGGCCTTGCCAAGCGCCTTGCCTATCTCGGGCAGCTTTGCCGCGCCAAATATAAGGAGGATTATCACAAGTATGACAATGAGTTCCGGCATGCCTATACCAAACATAGATCACCTCGTAAAAGATAAAAAACTTATTGCTACAATAAGAAGAAGTCCCTGCTCTCCTT
>JABMRJ010000049.1 GCA_013202745.1 Candidatus Omnitrophota bacterium | reverse complement strand
CTTTAATTCATATTTTTCTTTCTCTAACTTTACCTGCTCCCATCTCTGCGCAGCCTCAAGCTTTTTGGCTATCGAATAGACCTGGAGTTCTGCTCGGCGCTTCTCTTTATCGAGCTCTCTTCTCTCTTTTAAGATTTTCAGGTACTCGGGTTTAAGATTACGCCTGCCCTCTCTGTCTTTGAGGCGTTTCTTCTCTTCCATCGAGGCCTTAAGCCCTTCGAGCCTCTTTATGCTTATGCTCCTACTGAGACCTGTCAGCCTTGCGATCTCTTCATAAATATCGCTTGCCGCTCCGAAGACCTTAACCGCATCACTATATTTCTTAGCCTTGGATAATGCCTCGGCCTCCTTTACGAGCTCTGACGGAACCCTTCCCCCCAATGCAGCCTTCTCTTCTTCCGCAATAAGCGTAAGGGCCTTATCATATAAGCCTTCCTGTATAAGCTTGTTTATCTCGGAGGCCTCCTGCGCAGCCGCTTTGCCTGCAGGATCGGCTCCGGATTGGGCAATAGCCAATGGTTGGTGTGTAGCGAAGATTAAGGATATGAAAAACATTATAATCAGGCTCTTTCTCATGATACCTTTCTTGGGTTGAATGCCATAATTATAGTATTATAACCAGAATAAGTCAATAATATATTCATTTAGTGCATACCCTGTTCCTGCCGGATTGTTTTGCCATATAGAGGGCGTCGTCCGCCTTCTTTATGAGCTCTTCCTTTGTCCGCTCGTCAACAAGCGTAGCAACACCAAGGCTTATCGTAACGGAATAGGTCTCGTTCGATCTCTTGAAGGGGTTTTTCTCTATCCGCTCCCTTATCCTCTCGGCAATACTCCCGGCTACCTCAAGGTCCGTCCCGGGCAGCATTATTATGAATTCTTCACCGCCGTATCTTGCCACGACATCGCGTGACCTCGACATATCCTTCAGTGTCTTCGCGACTCTCTTTAAGACAAAATCCCCGACCTGGTGGCCGTATGTATCATTGAACTTTTTAAAGTAATCTACGTCGGTCATTATGAGAGAGAGTCCGCCTTTCCTCTGGCCGGCATATAACGCAAACTCTCTTGCGAGGATCTCTTTGAAGTGCCTTATATTGAAGAGCTTTGTAAGCCCGTCCTTAATAGAGAGGTCGAAGTACTTCTTCCTCTCCAGTGCAAGTGTAACTTCATTGTAGAGCGACATCCCGAGAAAGGCCAAAAACATCGAAGAGGCAGGATAGACAATAGCTATCCATCTTCCGGCAAAGATGAAGACTGCAGCCGACGCTGCCATATATCCGAAAGCCGCCGCGAACATATAAAAGGCGCCTCTTACAAACCGCACCTTTGACAGCAGCATACATATGAGTATGCCCATAAGGTAGATGAGGGATATATCGAGTGCTTTCGGCGCCTTCTTTATAAAATCTTTCTTCAGGACATTATTGATAATATTGGCGTTCATGCCGACGACCGGATAACTCGGCTCAAGCGGTATAGGACGGATATCGTAAAGTCCCGACGATGTAAGGCCTACTATACATATCTTGTCTTTAAGCCCGGTCAGGTCCACTCTCGGCCTCTTCCCCTCCATCATCTCCCTGTGTGAGACAATGATATCTATATAAGAGTAATGCTTAAATGTATCACGCCACGGTCCGGCCCAGCTCACTATAGATTGATTTTTAGAATCTATGGGGATATTTATATCGCCTATGGAAGTATCTTTTAAGAGAATATTCCTGCCGGGCCTTACGACGATATCGTCTTTATCTACGCCTATATAATCACAGACGGCCTTAAATGCAAGCTGCGGATAAAATCTGCCTTCGTGTTTTATGAAAAGTGGTGAATTCCTCAATGTTCCGTCGATATCAGGAGCGACGTTGACATGGCCGTAACCCTTTGATGCATCCATAAAGCCCTTAAGCGGCCAGAGGATATTTCTCACACCGCTGAAAGGATCATCTCCGGCAGGGAGGTCGCCTCTATTAAACTGGAATGCAAACGGCAGGTATACATTGCCGCTTCTCTGTATCGCCTCCCTGAGAATAGCATCCTGCGAAGCGCCTGACTCTTCATCAAAGATTATATCGAATATCACAAGCCGCGCGCCATGTATTTT